>JAGHTH010000169.1 GCA_018065365.1 Candidatus Coliplasma caballi | reverse complement strand
ACGCCGTGGCGCTGTATCTGTTCGGTCGGATCCGGAAGAAACGGTTTGTTGAAAAGATCAATCAAACGCCGGTCGGAGAAATGATGGACTATTTTGCGAAGCACCGCTCCGACGCGCAGGCCGACGCGGAAGCAAAGGGGCGTTCGATGAAGCGCATCCGCATTGGCTTTGCGGTCTGTTTTGTGCTGCTCGCGGTGCTGTTGCTCACGATCCCGTTTTCCGCGGGCTTCTTCGGCGTCGGGAGCATCGTCGTCATTCTGTTCGTACTGTTCGCTTCCGCTTCGCTCACGACGTTGATCGAGTGGTTGGTGCCGACGGAGAAGCTGACGCTGACCGGCGAAGAATTCCTGCTGACCAAAACGGCTTTCCCCGCGCTGTACGGGGTATTTGCGCGCGCGGCAAAAGAACTCGGACTCAAAAAGACGCCTTACGTTGCGGCGGTCGGCGGCATAGATTGCAGCGTTTGGCAGAAACGCAAGGGAGCGATCCTGACGGTCGGCGCGGAGGCGCTTGCGATCTTTTCGGAAGAAGAACTGCATTGCGTCGCGTTGCACGAACTCTCGCACGTCGCTTCCGCGGAGAAGCGGCACGCGCAGATTGCGTTTTCGCTGAAAGCGAATCGTGCTTCGGAAGCGGGTCTGTTTTGTCCGTATTGGCTGATGCCGCTGATCGTAAAGCATCAATGGGAAGAAACGGTCGAACGCTACGCCGTTTCGGTGCTGGATGAATTGGATGCAGACCGCGCCATGCGGGAACACGGCAGCGCGGAAGCGGCGGCGTCGGCGCTGCTGAAATCACAATATCACGACTATTACGAATGGGAAGGCGAGTGGGAAAAAGGCCCGCTCTTCGCTCCCGAGGAATGTATCGGGAACGTCGTGGAGTTTGAAACAAAGGCGTTTCTGAAAGCGGTGTCCGAGCGGCACGCGTTCTGGGACACCCTCTACCCGAAGGAGATCCTTTCCCACAGTGCGTCCCACCCGACGCTGCGGATGCGGTTGGAACAGCTCGGCATCGAGAAAGCGGAACTGCTGCAAGCCGAGGATTCCGAAGCGTACCGTTCCGAGATCGCCGCGGTCTGCGGGAAGATCGGCGAAGATTTCAAAAAGGAAATCGACGAAAACTACGCGGAATACCGTCAGAACAATTACGTGAAGCCGTCGGAACGGATCGCGGCATGGGAAGCCGAGGGCTCGCCCGTCAAGGCGGAAACCTACGTTGATCTGCTCGGCGATCTGTTCAGACTTTGCAGAGTTCCCGACGTGGAAGCGCTCTGCGACTGCGTGATCGCGGAACTGCCCGAGGGAGCGATCCATACCGCTTGTCTGGACAAGGCGAGTATTCTGCTCCGGCGGTTTGACCCGGAAGGGATCGGCTATGCTTACCGCGCGGTCGAAAACGACAATTTGATCGACGACGGGCTCGATCTGATCGGCAGATTCTGCTGCATGACCGGCAACGAGGAAGAATTGGGAAAATACCGCGAAACCGCCGCCAAACTGCTGCAAAAGGAAAAAGAAGCCGGCGGGCAATTCGGTTTCTTTGCGAAAGGCGACGATCTGAAAGCGGAAGAACTGCCCGACGGGATGAAAGAAAACATTCTGGAATACATTCATTCCGTTGATCGCGGGATCGTGAAAACCGTGCTTCTCGTGCGCAAGACGCTGAAAAACGGGGAGTTCTGCTCGACGTTCGTTCTGGAATACACGAACGACAGCAAAGAAGACGATCGGGACGAAGTGTATCACGCGGTGTTCCGGTTCCTCGATTCCTACCCGGTGGATTGGAGTTTTGCTTTATTGGATTATGACAATACGATCGCGGCACACCCCGAAAAGATCGAGGGCGCGGTCGTTTGGAAAAAAGAAGAATAAAAAAAGGACTTGGAAATCATGGTCAGACTTGTTATTATCGGGTGCGGACGCATTGCACAGAATCACATCGCGGCGGCGAAGCAGCTTTCCGACGTAAAAATCGTGGGACTTTTCGACCACAACGGAGAAAAAGCGGCTGCGCTTGCCGAAACGCTGGGCTGCAAGGGTTACGGCGACATGGAAGAACTGCTGAACGAGCAGAAGCCAGACGCGGCGGTCATCTGCGTGCCGACGTTCGCGCACGAGGAATACGTGAAAATCTGCGCTTCGCATCATGTTGCCGTTCTTTGCGAGAAGCCGCTGGAACGCACGACGGGCGCCTGCGAGCGTTTGCTTTCCGCCGTCAAAGAGGCGGACATCATCTTTATGACCGCGCAGGTCGTTCGTTTCTGGCCCGGGTACGTGGAGATCAAGGAAATGGTCGATCGCGGCGAGCTGGGCGACATCTACATGATCCGCTGCCGCAGGGTTACTTCGCGCGACGACGCCGTTGCGAAATGGCTGAATATGCCCAAGTTGGGCGGCGGCGCGATCCACGATATGCTGGTGCATGACGTGGACTTTCTGCGGTACCTCTGCGGGCCGTTCAAGACCGGTTTCGCGAACGCGACGAAAGACGAAACGGGCTGCTACAACAACGTGATGGCGAACATTCTCTGCAAAAACGGCGTTCACGCGATGGCGGAAGCGTCGTTCACGATGCAGACCGGGTACCCGTTCAGTTTCTCGATCTCGCTGATCGGCTCGAAAGCGACGCTGGAGTACAACTACCACGCGGGCATTCGCATCGCGGACACCGACGAGCAGGAGAGCAGTTTCCGCATCTGGCGCGAGGGCACGGGGTTGGAGGAACTTTCGTTTGCCGAAGAAGACGCGTTCAAGCGTCAGCTCGGATATTTTGTCGAGTGCGTGAAGAAGAATGAAAAGCCGACGCTGATCACGCCCGAGCAGACCTACGAGGTCATCAAGATGATCGACGCTTTGCACGAGTCGGCACATTCCGGGCAGAACATCGAGTTGGACACGTACCAGCCGTTCGATTTCAAAAAGAAATAAAACGAAAGCGCCGGCAATCACAAGCCGGCGCTTTTACAGTTGACTGTATTATTTTTCGAGGATGCGGATCGGGTTGCCCGCGCACGCGAGGAGCGGAGCGAGGAAGGTCAAGGACGTTTCGAGGAACACACCGTCGTACTTCTTTCCGACCGCGAGCGCGCTCGTTAGCGGATCGTCTTTCGGGAGCGAAATGCGGAACGTTTCAAAGTACAGATCGACCTCGTCGCGCTTGCCGAACAGTCCGATTCGGCGGCGGGACACTTCACGCATCACACGCAGATGCTCCGCGCGGATGACAAGCCGTTCCGGATCGAAGTGTTTGCAATCGTAGAGGAACAGGAACAGCACCGGGACAGGCAGGATCGGCAAGATCACGGCGATCGCGTAAACCAGCACCCAAAACACGTTCGGATCGGGCGTGAACAGCAAAAACAGCGCGTTGACAAAGAGGAAGAGCGGAAGGCAGATGACGACGATCGTCAGCAGTTCGGCTTTTCCTTTTCGGGCGTATTCGTCAAAAATCGCGCGTTTGTTCGGGGTGGAATCGTTCATGGGTGTGGGTTGCACTCCGTTCTTTCGGTGTTGGCGCCGCGCTTTTTGCGGGCGGTTTTGAACACTTCTTTGCGGTAGGATATCATATTCTTTGCAAAAATGCAAGGAGAAAATGAAAAAATCATCCGAAGAAGCAAAACTTTTTTCGTTTTTTTTGAAAAACCGCTTGACTTTTACGGAGAAACGTGATAAAATAGCACTCGCCGTTCGGGAAAGCCCGTCGGCGAAAATTCATTTTGCGGAATTGTGTAATGGCAGCACGACAGACTCTGACTCTGTTTGTGAGGGTTCAAATCCTTCTTCCGCAGCCAAAAATTCCTCGTTCCGTTGGAACGGGGAATTTTTTATCCAAGCCGCAGGCTTGGTATATCATCACGCCGTAGGCGTGTATATCATCCGCCGTAAGGCGGTATATCATCACGGCAACGCCGTGTATTGTTGCCCTGCGGCTTGATGATATACAATTCCTGACGGAATTGATGATATACACGACTTCGTCGTGATGATATGCAATTCCTTCGGAATTGATGATATACAACGCTTCGCGTTGATAATTGCGCTATTTCGTAGCATAATCACATCACTGCGAGCATTGCGAGCAACGTCATTTGTCCGTCAGGGCAAACATCACTTTTTTTCCCGAGAGTTCAACGTTATCCACCGTTTTGAATCTTTTTTGAACTACTTGATTTTGAAGTTTATTCCCACAGGCGAAAACATAAAAAAGGAGATTTTCATGATGAAAAAAATCGTAA
>JAGHTH010000026.1 GCA_018065365.1 Candidatus Coliplasma caballi | reverse complement strand
GTTATGACAAGACTTTACAACAGCATACAGGATGTCGGAACAAAGATCCTCTGCCTCATAGCTGTTTGATGTTCTTGTGTAACAATAGCGATAAACACGATCAATCAGATCCGCGTCAATCATTTTCAGTATTTCTGTCCGTTTCATTTTCTCTCCTGCAAATTCGATTCTTGAAAGCGCTTTCAACCATATAGTCGGCTGTAAAGCGAAAATGTTAGGTTATTTAGATATATTTTATCATAATTTTTATCAATTCGCCAGTCCGATTCAGAACAGAAGGTCGAAATGGGCAAAATATATCTTTTTCTTTTCACTGTTTTTTGAGTATAAAAAACCCCGAAATCCCTTGTGGGATCGGGGTTTTTGCCTCATATATCTTTTTAGAGGCTTATATTTGGAGCTAATGATGGGACTCGAACCCATGACCTGCTGATTACGAATCAGCTGCTCTACCGACTGAGCCACATTAGCAAACGTTCCCACACCGGAGAACGTTTGGTATTATAGCAGAAAGATATTGCTTTGTCAACCCCTTTTTGAACTTTTTTCGTCCGACCTATTGACAAAAGCAAAAAATTATGGTTTAATAAAGAAAATCAAACCGATGACGAAGAATAGTAAGTCTGTTCCCTTTTTCACGAGAGAGCCGCGGGCGGTGTGATCGCGGCGGAAAACAGCAGACCGAATGGACTTCCGAGGGCGAGCGGAAAAGGAATTCACGTTCCCGAGTATGTAAGACGGGGCAGCTTCCCCGTAAACAAAAGCGGCATATAACGGCTTTTCGTCGTATGCGTAAAGGAGGGCGTTTTCGGACGCCAAGCGGGGTGGCACCGCAGGATTTCGTTTTACGATCCTGTCCCGGCAGTTTTGCCGTGGCGGGATTTTTTGTTTTTCGTTTCCATTTATCTATCATTTTATATTTTATGCCGGAAAGGAATCAAAATCATGAAAAAATGTATCGCAATCCTTCTGCTGTGTGCGCTTTCCCTCTCGCTGTTCGCGTGCGGAGGATCCGAAGAAAGCGGAAAGACCTACAAAATCGGTATCTGCAACTACGTTCACGACGCGTCTTTGGACCAGATCGTCGAGAACATCAAGGCACGGCTTGCCGAAATCGAAACGGAAAAAGGCGTCAAATTCAAGATCTACGACGACAACTGCAACGCCGATGCCAACCTGCTTACGCAGATCATCGACAATTTTCTGGTAAGCGACGTTGATCTGATGATCGGCATTGCCACGCCGGTCGCGGTCGCCATGCAGGCGGCAACGGAAGACACCGACGTTCCGGTGGTGTTCGCCGCGGTGTCCGACCCGGTCGGCTCGGGGTTGGTGGAATCGAACGAAAAGCCCGGCGCAAACGTAACCGGCACTTCCGACTACCTCAACACCGACGCGATCCTGAACCTGCTGCTTGCCGCAAAGCCCGAAACGAAAAAGATCGGTCTTCTCTACGACATCGGGCAGGACTCCTCGACCACGGCGATCAGAAGCGCCAAAACGATCCTCGCGTCCAAAGGCATCGAGGTCGTGGAGCGCACCGGCACGAACGTCGATGAAATCACGCTCGCGGCGCAGGCGCTGATCGCCGAGAAAGTCGATGCGGTCTTTACCCCCACCGACAACACCGTCATGCAGGCGGAACTTTCGATCTACGAGGCGTTCGCGAACGCCGGCATTCCGCATTTCGCGGGCGCGGATTCCTTTGCACTCAACGGCGCGTTCGTCGGTTACGGCGTGGACTACACCGTACTCGGCAAAGAGACCGCGAACATGGTTTCGGACATTTTATTAGACGGCAAAAAGCCGGCGGAAACCGCCGTGCGCACCTTTGACAACGGCAAAGCGAGTATCAACACGGAAGTCCTGGCGCTGCTCGGTTTCGATCCGGAAACTCTGAAAACCGCGTTTGCGCCGTTCTGCACCTCGATTGAGGAACTTGAAACCAAAGAATCTTTCTGACCTTTGACGAAAGGATATTACCATGCAAGACCTTCTTTCGCTCGGACAAACCGCGCTTGAACTCGGGTTGATCAGTTCGCTGACCGTGTTGGCGCTGTTCTTATCCTATTCCATGCTGGGCGTGTGTGATCTTTCCACGGACGGCTGCTTTACGTTCGGTGCCGCCGTCGGCGCGGTCGTCGCGATCGCCGGGCATCCCTATCTTTCGCTGCTTGCCGCCGTCGGCGCGGGCGTTCTGTCCGGTTTCGTTACGGCGATCCTGCAAACGAAAATGGGCATCAACAGTCTGCTTGCCGGCATCATCGTCAACACCGGGTTATATTCGGTCGGCATTGCGGTCATGGGCAATTCGTCCCAGCTCAACCTCAACAAAGTAAGGACGGTCTTTACCGACCTCAAAGACCTGCTTTCCGGCACGTTTTTGGAAAAGCAATATAAGCTGATCGTCGCGCTGATCGCCGTCGCGGTCGCCGTCGTTCTGCTTGTACTGTTCCTGCGGACGCGTTTGGGAAGCGCCATTCGCGCCACGGGCGACAATCCCGTCATGGTGCGTTCCTCCTCGATCAATCCGGCGTTTACGACCATCGTCGGTCTGTGCGCCGCCAACGCGCTGACCGGACTTTCGGGCTGCCTGCTCGCGCAGTCGCAAAAGAGCGTCAACATCGACATCGGCTCCGGAATGGTTACCATTGCGCTGGCTTCCCTGCTGATCGGCAACACGCTGACGGGCAAGCGGAAGATCCCGATGCGCGCGGTCGGTGCCGTGCTGGGCGCGTTCCTGTTCCGTCTCGTCTATACGATCGCGCTGCGGTTCAATATGCCCGCGTTCTTGCTCAAACTCGTGTCCGCGATCATCGTGGTGCTGGCGATCTCGATCCCGTATCTCAAATCGCAGTTCCCCTATTTCAAACGGCGGCTCGAACTGAAAAAGAGAAAGGACGGTGAGCGGAATGCTTGAACTGATCGACATTTCCAAAACCTTTTCTCCGGGGACCGTCAACGAAAGAGTCGCGCTGAACAAACTCTCGCTCACGGTCAACGACGGCGACTTTATCACGATCATCGGCTCCAACGGCGCCGGAAAATCGACGCTGTTAAACGCAATCTCGGGGTACTTTCTGACCGACAGCGGTCGGATCGTGCTGGACGGGCAGGATATTACGCTGATGCCGGAATTTCGCCGCTCGCGGTTTATCGGACGCTTGTTCCAGGATCCGATGTCCGGGACCGCGCCGAACATGACCATTGAGGAAAACCTCGCGCTCGCCGCCGGAACGGGCGGCTGGCTGCACACGATCGATCACGCGGATCGTGAACGCTTCCGCGAACAGCTTTCCCTGCTCGGCATGGGCTTGGAAAACCGTCTGAAGCACCCCGTCGGAACGCTTTCCGGCGGTCAGCGGCAAGCGCTGACGCTGATCATGGCGACGATCAACCCGCCGAAACTTCTGCTGCTGGACGAACACACGGCGGCGCTTGATCCGACGGCGGCGGAAAAGATCCTTGCCGTTACGGACAAGATCGTCAAAGAACACCGTCTGACCTGTCTGATGATCACGCACAATATGCAGTCCGCGCTGGAGTTCGGCAACCGCACGCTGATGATGGACGCGGGCAATATTCTGCTGGACGTTTCGGGTGAAGAACGCGGGAAGCTGACCGTCAACGATCTGCTCGAGCAGTTCCGTTCCCTCGTCGGAAAGTCGCTCACGAACGACAGGATGCTGCTTCGGAACGAATGACCGTTTTCGGCTTCGTTCTTCTTGACAAGCCGGAAGAAATCGGTTATAATTGCGTATGAACGATCGGAAAGGCGGTGGGAACATGGTCAAAGACAGAAACGGGCGTCCCGTTCCGTGCGAAAGCGGACAGGACGGTTTTCTGCGTTTTCTGTACGGGAATGCTTTCGGACGCGTCTTGCTGAAGGTCATGGCTTCCCGTCCCGTTTCGGTACTCGTCGGCGGGTATATGAACAGCCGTCTGTCCGTGCGAAGAATCAAAAAATCGCTCGCGGAGTTCGACGTTGATCTCTCGGAACTCGAAGAAACGTCGTTTCACAGCTACAACGCGTTCTTTACCCGCAAAAAGAAAACCGAATTTCTCCGCTTTGACCCGTCGGAAGACGCTTTTTGCGCGCCCGCGGACAGCAAACTGACGGTCTATCCGCTCACGCCGGACGGAAAATTCACGGTCAAGGGCGTGCCTTACACCGCGTCGGAACTGCTGGGCTCCGAAGAAGACGCTTCGCGGTTTGCGGGCGGGTACGCGTTCGTGTTCCGGCTCTCCGTGGACGATTACCACCGCTATTCCTACA
Source organism: Candidatus Coliplasma caballi (assembly GCA_018065365.1). GTDB lineage: Bacteria > Bacillota > Clostridia > Oscillospirales > CAG-382 > Coliplasma > Coliplasma caballi. The sequence continues at coordinate 7,388 of JAGHTH010000026.1, read as the reverse complement.
TCGACGACGGCGCGGAAATTTCCCATCGGAAGATCCGCGGCGAGTTCCACACGGTCAATCCGATCGCGCTGGAAAAACTGCCGGTATTCCACCGCAACGCGCGGGAAGTTACCGTTCTGGACACCCTGCGTTTCGGCAGGATCGCGTTCGTGGAAGTCGGCGCGATGCTGGTCGGGAAAATCGTCAACACGCATCGCGAAACGTTCCGCAAAGGCGATGAAAAAGGATATTTTGAATTCGGCGGCTCGACGGTCGTACTGCTCACGCAAAAGGACGCAGTACTGCCGGACGCCGACATTCTGGAAAACAGCCGGGAGGAAATCGAAACGAAAGTCCGTCTCGGAGAAAGCGTAGGGAAAAAGCAATGATCTATTTTGATCACGCCGCGACGACCGCGCTCCGAAAAGAAGCGATCGAAGCGATGGAAGGCGTGTTTTCGCTCTACGGCAATCCGTCCTCGGCACATGAGGCGGGCATGAAAGCGAGAGAAGCGCTGGAAGACTGCCGCGATACGATGGCTACCCTGTTGGGCTGCGATTACGACGAAGTGATCTTTACGTCCTGCGGAACGGAAGCCGACGTTACGGCGATCCGGAGTGTTCTCGCAACCGGGAAAAACCGCATATTGACCACTCCGTTTGAGCATCACGCGGTCTTGCGTGCCTGCGAGGAACTGGAGCGCGACGGCGTCAGGACCGACTTTCTGCCCGTTCACAAGGGCGGTTACGTGTCCCCCGCGGACTGCGACGGTCTGCTCGACGGCAGAACGGGTTTGGTTTCCGTCATGCGTGTCAATAATGAATTGGGGACGTTACAGCCCGTTCGGGAAATCGCGGTGCTTGCAAGGCAGGCAGGTGCGCTGATGCACACCGACGCGGTGCAGGCGGTCGGATTGATCCCGCTGTCGTTCCGGGAACTCGGCGTCGATTTCCTTTCGCTGTCGGCGCACAAGTTCGGCGGGCCGAAAGGCGTCGGCGCGCTGATCTGCAAACGGGGAACGGTCGCGTATCCCCTGCTGGTCGGCGGCGGGCAGGAACGCCAACGCAGAGCCGGTACGGAAAGTCTTTTGCTGGTTGCCGGAATGACCGCCGCGCTCAAGGTATCCGTGGAAAACGGAGAACGCGAGCGGGAGATCAAATCGCGTCTGCGCGACAGACTGCAGAACGGACTGATCGCCCTCGGTGCCGTTCCGCTCTGCAAGGATTCCGAGCGGACGCCCGGACACCTCTCGGCAATGTTCCCCGGAAAAGACGCCGCGGCGCTGCTGCACGCGCTCGATCTGCGAGGGATCTGCGTTTCGGCGGGTTCCGCGTGCGCGTCCGGATCCGGCGCTCCGAGCCATGCGCTGACCGCGCTCGGTCTGACGGACGAACAGGCGCTTTCCTGCTTACGCTTCTCACTCGGTGCGGACAACACCGAAGAAGAAACGGACGAGCTGCTCGCGGCCCTGCGTGAGATTCTGTAAAAAAAGATTACGATATAAGGAGAAACCGACATGGAAGAAAAGGAACTGCACATTGAAATCGAAAGCGAAACTCCGTCCGAACTGGACGAACTGAATTCGCTGGACGGAACGCTCGAAGAAGCGGAAGCGCTTCTGGACGAGATCGACGACGAAACCGATCCCGAAGAAGTGGAAAAGACCAAGAAAAAGGTTCTGTTCCTCGCCGGCGCGGCGCTCGGTCTCGCGCTCGTCGCGGCGTTGGTGCTGATTCTGACGCACAAGAAGAAAAACTGACCGTTTTGCAGTTTTTCCCCGCTTTGAAATACAAGGCGGGGATTTTTTTATCGTTTTCTATTGCAAAACGGTTCGGAGTATGATACAATAAATCGAAAAGAAAGAAAAAGGCAGGTTTTTTGAAAATGAGTTACGCCGATACCTTATTCATCAATATGTGCAAAGACGTTCTCGAAAACGGAACGGACACCCGCGGCGAAAAAGTCAGACCGGTATGGGAAGACGGAACGCCTGCATACACCATCAAGAAATTCTGCGTGGTCAACCGTTACGACCTGCGCAAAGAATTTCCCGCGCTCACGCTCCGCAAGACCGGTTTCAAGAGCTGCGTCGATGAAATGCTGTGGATCTGGCAGAAGAAGTCCAACAACATCCACGATCTGAACAGTCATATCTGGGATTCCTGGGCGGACGAAACGGGCTCGATCGGTACGGCGTACGGCTATCAGCTCGGGATCAAGCACGAGTACAAGGAAGGAATGTTCGATCAGGTCGATCGCGTGTTGTACGACCTCAAGAACAATCCCTTCTCCCGTCGTATCATGACCAACATCTACACCTTCTCCGATCTGCATTCGATGCATCTGTACCCCTGCGCGTACAGCATGACTTTCAACGTTACCTCGGAAAACGGCGAGTTGGTGCTGAACGGCATTCTCAACCAGCGCTCGCAGGATATTCTGGCAGCGAACAACTGGAACGTCGTTCAGTATTCCGTGCTGCTGCATATGCTTGCACAGGTTTCGGGCATGAAGGTCGGCGAATTCGTCCACGTCATCGCGGACGCGCACATTTACGACCGCCACGTCGATCTGGTCAAGGAACTGATCTCCCGTGAGCCGCTGCCCGCGCCGAAGTTCCACATCAATCCCGACATCAAGAACTTCTACGACTTCACGACCGACGACGTCTGGTTGGAAGATTACGTAACGCACCCGCAGATCAAAAACATCCCGATCGCCATTTGAGGAGACGCACAATGAGTCTGATTCTGATTGCGGCGGTGGATCGCCGGTTTGCGATCGGCAACCGCAACAAGCTGCTTTACAACCTGCCGGAAGATATGAAACGTTTCCGTATGCTGACTTCCGGGCATACGGGCATTCTCGGGCGTGAGACACTCGACAGTTTTCCGGGCGGGAAACCGCTTCCCAACCGAAAGAACGTCGTCATTTCAAGGAATTATGTCAACCAAGAACAATTGCCCGATTTGGTCGTTGTTCGCTCCGTTGAGGATGCGCTCGAGGAGGCAAAAGGCGACGGCGACGTGTTCGTGCTCGGCGGGCAGAGCATTTATTCCGCGCTCGCGCCGTTCTGCGACCGTGCGCTGTTGACCAGGATCGACGCGGAAAGCGACGACGCGGACGCGTTCTTCCCCAACCTCGACGAAACGGACGATTGGGAGATCGAATGGGAAAGCGAGTCGTTCGTTTCGGCAAGCGGTTTACGATTCCGCTACGTCGATTACCTTCACAAACGGAAATAAAAAGCGAAACGCTCTCTGATCGAGGGCGTTTTTGAAAGGAAATCACTATGGGAATGCGCGAAGACGCAAAAAGGATCATTGACGAAGCGCTCGCGTTCGCGAAACCGGACGCGGCGGTCGAACGGGCGGTCGGCTTTCTGCCGGAAATATGCGGGAAACTGATCCCGATCGCGATCGGAAAAGCGGCGTGGCAAATGGCGTACGCGGCGAAAAAGCAGTTGGGAGAACGGCTGTCCGACGGCATCGTGATCACCAAGCACGGCTATTCCGCCGGCGAGATCGAAGGGTTTACCGTCTATGAAGCGGGGCATCCCGTTCCCGACGAGGACACCCATCGCGCAACGGACGCCGTTTTGCGGAAGACGGCGGAACTTTCCGCTGACGACGCGGTACTGTTTCTGGTGTCGGGCGGCGGCTCGGCGTTGTTTGAAAAGCCGCTCTGCAAGCCGGAAGAAATGGCTTCTCTCACAGACGAACTGCTCGCAAGCGGCGCTTCCATTACGGAGATCAACGCCGTACGCAAGCGACTTTCGGCGGTCAAAGGCGGAAAGTTTGCGCTGCATTGCGCGCCCGCGCGGGTATTTACGGTCGCGTTATCCGACGTGCTCGGCGACCGCGCGGACGTCATCGCTTCCGGGCCGGCGTATCCCGATCCGACTTACAAGGAAGAAGTACTGCTGATCGCCGACGAATACGGGCTGCATTGCTCTGACGAAGTGCGGAAATTGCTCGAAACCGAAACGCCCAAAGAACTCCCGAACGCGTTTACGCGGATCACGGGCTCGGTGCGGCAGCTCTGCGAGTCCGCGGAACGTACCTGCGCTTCGCTCGGGTACGAGCCGATCATTCTGACCGACGGACTTTCCTGCGAAGCCAAAGAAGCGGGCGCTTGGCTTGCTTCGCTGGCGGACTCCCCCGTTTCCTGCCCGACCGCGTATATCTGCGGCGGCGAAACGGTCGTCAAGCTGACGGGACACGGGCTCGGCGGCAGAAATCAGGAACTTGCGCTTGCCGCCGCGGAAGGTCTCCGCGGAAAAGACGGCGTGCTGTTGTTCTCGGTCGGCTCCGACGGAACGGACGGGCCTACCGACGCGGCAGGCGGTATCGTGGACGGAGAAACGGCAGACCGGCTGGAAAACGCGGGATACCGAATCCCCGACGTTTTACGCGAGAACGACTCCTATCACGCCCTCGCGGCTGTGGACGGGCTGCTCTTTACCGGCCCGACCGGCACCAACGTCAACGACCTCACGGTTTTGCTGATCCGATAAAACAGAATACAAAAAACGGTATGCGATGTGCATACCGTTTTTGATTCCGTTGCCGGAGTAAAAACTTATTTGCGGCCTCTGTTGAGCATGTCAATGATGTCTTTGATGTCGGACTCTTCGGTAACTTCGGGATTCTCTTCCGCGGAAGCTTCCGATGCAGCCATCGCGCGCTTCTTGTCAGCCGCTTTCTTGTCTGCCTCAAAGCCGGTAGCGACCAGCGTGATCTTCATCTCGTCTTCAAGCTCGGGGTTGAGAGCGGCGCCGAAGATGATCGTCGCGTCGCGCTGTGCTTCGCTCGTGATCATTGCAACGGCTGCGTCGATCTCGTCCAGACCGATGTCGGGAGAAGCGGTGATGTTGACTACGATGCCCTTCGCGCCCGAAATGTTGGTCTCGAGCAGAGGAGAAGACATTGCCATTTTGGCTGCCATTTCCGCCTTGTCTTTGCCCTTTGCGGAGCCGACGCCCATGTGAGCGAGGCCTGCGTTTGCCATAACCGCGCAAACGTCCGCGAAGTCGAGGTTGATAATTCCTTCCACCGTGATCAGTTCGCAGATAGACTGCACGCCCTTACGAAGAACGTCGTCAGCTTCCTGGAACGCGTTTAAGAACGTGATTCTCTTGTCGGTCAGGAGTTTGAGACGCTCGTTCGGAATCACGATCAAGCTGTCCACGAATTCCGCGAGCTTTTCGATGCCCGCTTCCGCCTGTGCCATTCTCTTTGCGCCTTCGAACTGGAAGGGCTTCGTTACGATCGCAACGGTCAGAATGCCGAGCGATTTCGCGATCTTCGCAACGATAGGAGCCGCGCCGGTACCCGTGCCGCCGCCCATACCTGCGGTAATGAAGACCATGTCCGCGCCGGTCAGTGCTTCGGTGATCTGCTCGATGGACTCGTCAGCGGCTTTCTCACCGACTTCGGGGTTGCTTCCGGCACCCTTGCCTTTGGTGATTTTTTCGCCGATGATGATCTTGGTGGGAGCGGTGGATTTCATCAGCACCTGAGAATCGGTGTTGACATTGATAAAGTCCACGTCGCCTTTCTCAAAAGAAGAGATCATGCGGTTGACCGCGTTTCCGCCGCCGCCGCCGACACCGACGACTTTAATGACGACGTCGTTCGCGTTCACATTGTAGTTTCCCATGTGTTTTTCCTCCGATTATTTAGAAATCTTTTTTTCTCGTTTACTATAATAAACTTTTTTTTGCAAGAATGCAAGGGGTTTTTGCAATTTTTGCAGATTATTTACGACTTTTTTTGCGTTTTTCGCAAAAATTTACCCATTTTCTTCCGAAGAAGACTGTTCTTCCGACGTTTCCGGCTCCTCGGAAGCCGTCGGATCCTCGACGGGAGCAACCGGCGAATCGTCCAGCCGCACCGCCGCTTCACGCGGATCGGACAGGTCGATCGTTCCGCGATCGGTCGCGTTCAGCCGCGAAAGGATCTCCGCAAGGAACCGCAGTTTGAGGTCGGCGTTGTCCACGTCGGCAAGGTAGATCGTAAAGCGGTTTTCGTAATTCAGATAAATATCGAATCGGGAAGTCATGTCGATCGACACGATCTTATCTTTCATATTGTAATACTTGATCCGGTCAAACAGTTCCAAAAAATCTTTTCCCATACGGTTTTCGCGGAACGTAACGGTTTCTCCGACCAGGCAGCGAACGACTGCGCCGGCAGTCAGCGACGTAACGCCCGGGACGATTTCCCCGCCGCCGATCTTTCCCAAAACGTGAAGGTCCCCGGAAAGCAGGTAGGCGTCTTCCCCGACGCGCATCGTCAGATCGACCTGGCGTTCGGCAACTTCCACGTTGACCGTGGAAGGCCACTTGCGCGTTACGCTGACGTCGCCGAGAAACGGCAGGGCTTTGCGAAGCGTTTCCTCGATTTCCTCGGGATCGAACGAAAACAGGTTGTCGCCTTCCTCAATGGCGATCTGTTCGCGGATCTGCCCTTCGGTATAACTGCGAAAGCCCGTAATGTTGATCTCCGCGACGCGAAAGAAACGGAAAAAGCCGACGGTCAGGAACGCAATGACGACCACAAGGAACAGCAGGACGTAGAACGCCGTGCGGCGACGCTGCTTGCTTTCCTGCTTGCTGCGCAGTTCGTCGATCGTTACGTTGGAACGTATGAAACGGTGGGGCGATTCTTCCATGCTGCCACTTCCTTTCCGTGCGTACTTCTTGCTTTTTTATCTTTCTTCCGCCAGACGAACGACCTCGGTCGCGATTCGGTCAGCGGAATCCGGCATGGCGAATCTCTTGATGCTTTCTTCCATCCGTTTGCGTTTGTTGGGGTTGTCGATCAGATCGCGCAGAGCCGCTTCCAGAACGTCGGAAGTCAGTTCGCTTTCGCGATAGACCAGCGCGGCGCCCGCGTCTGCGAGCAGGCGTGCATTCTTGTACTGATGATCCTCGGCGACGTTCGGGCTGGGAATAAAAATCGCCACTTTTCCTCTCGCGGAAAGTTCGGCGAGCGTCATCGCGCCCGCGCGGCAGATAATCACGTCCGCCGCCGCCTGTCTGTACGGCATATCGTAGAAATATCCCTCGATATGCAGGTTTTCCCGTTTGTCAAACCCTTTTTCCGCCGCGAGCGCGGAGAATTTGCGGTACTCGACTCTGCCGATCGCGTGATCGTGCCGGATCCCCGCCGGAATGCTGTACGCTTCCATCAATTCAAAGCAAAGTTCGTTGACGCGCAACGCGCCCATGCTTCCGCCGAACGAAAGAACGTAGGGCTCGTCTTCCGGAATGCCGAGGTGCGCCCGTGCTTCCGCGCGCGTGATATTATCCACGCGGATCGGGTTGCCGGTTAAGAGCGCTTTGGCACGGTCGGACTCCGAAAAATATTTCTCGCTGCCTTCAAAACTGATGCAGACCGTCGAAG
>JAGHTH010000078.1 GCA_018065365.1 Candidatus Coliplasma caballi | reverse complement strand
GGAGTTGGTCAGATATTGCAGAAGCGTTTCGCAGACGGAAGACGCGACGACCTGCCGGACGGGCTCCGTCGAGATCGTTTTGATAACGTTGCCGTTGTTGTCCGTGATCTGCTTGACGACGTGCGGCGTTACGAGGTATCCGCCGTTCGCGATCGTCGAAACGCCCGCGATGTGTTCCAGCATGGTTACTTTGAAAGTCTGACCGAACGAATAGGTCGCCAGAGAAATGTCGTTGAAATCCGTTCCGGTCGTGGCGTAATAGATCGACGTCGTTTCGCCGGGAATATCCGATCCCGTTCTCGACGTGTAGCCGAATTCTTTGAAATAACGCAGGAATTCCGTTTTGCCGATCTTCTGCCCGATCCGCACGAACGCGGGGTTGCAGGACGCGACCAACGCTTCCTCAAGCGTCTGATAGCCGTGATCGCCGCCGTACCAGCAATGGATCGGCGTATTTCCGGGCAGGTAGATCACGTGTCCGCAGTTAAAGGTTTCTTCGGTCGTGATCGACCCCGTTTCCAACGCCGTCGCCGCCGTAATGAGCTTGAATGTGGATCCCGGCTCATAGGTCTGCGTCGCGATCGTGTTGTTCCACATTTCGTTCATCAGCGTGGTGCGGTATTCCGAAACGGCTTCCTCGGTCTTTGCATCCTCGGAAAGTTTGAAATCGTCCAATTTCTTCTGATATTCCGCCGACAGCGTCGCGTAGGAATTCAGATCGAACGTGGGGTAAAGTCCGAGCGCGAGGATCGCACCGTCGTTTACGTCCATGACGATGCAGGAAACGCGTCCTTCTGGCTCGTGTTCCTCGTACGCCTGCTTGATATACTTATTCACGATCGTCTGAATGGTCGGACCGATCGTCAGGATCACGTTGCCGCCGTCTTCGGCGGGAACGTAAAGTTCGTAGTTATAGGCAAGTTCGTTGCCGTTTGCGTCCTGCGCGCGAATGGCTCTGCCGTCGGTGCCGCGCAGGTATTCGTCGTAGGCGCTCTCCACGCCGGTCAGACCGACGTTATCGGAGCCGACGAAGCCGAGAAGCTGGGACGCGAACGTGCCGTTCGGGTAATACCGCTTGGTACCTTCTTCAAGCGCGACCTGCAATTCCAGATGATTTTCGGAAATGAACGCGCGGATCTTCGCTTCTTCCTGCTCGCTGATGTCTTTTTTGACCACGAGATAGCGATACGCTTTCTTTTTGTTCCCGAGTCCGTTGAATTTGTCGATCAGCGTCTGCGCCTGGTAATTATCCAGGCAGGAAGCAATCCCTTCGGCAAGGAAACGGATCTGCGCCGCTTCGCCGACGGGTTTCTTTCCGTCCTTGGATTCGTTTGCCGCGTCCAGAACGTCGGCGGGAGAAATGAACACGGTCTGCGTCGTCGCGCTGACGGCAAGTTTGGTCGTTCCGTCGTTCGCGTAGATCACGCCGCGCTTGGCTTCCAATTTGACGTCGTAGGTATATTGCTCCGCCGCGGCGTCCGCGTACCCGTTCGGATCGACCAGCTGAAGCACCGCAAAACGAACGACGAGCGCAAGCATCAGCGCAACAAAACCGCAAGCGCGATCTTGCTGCGCGTAACGGTCTTTCTCGCCGTGGTTTCTTTGCGTACGGGAACCGATTTTCCGGTGGTTTTGCGAACCGCGACACGCGTTTCATTCGGTTTTACGGGCTTTACGGGCTGACGCTCCATCTGCGGTTCCTTTCCTTTTTAATAAGGCAAACGGGTAAGGCGCCGTAACGGTGTTTCCTTACCCTTGTTCGTTTCAATATATTCGCTTGTACCCGGTTTCATTCGCTTTTTGATCAGTTGATAAAGTCGCGAAGCACTTCCGCAAGTCCGGAGAGCAGATAACCGAAACCGCCCTGTTCTTCTTCCTCGTATTCGATGATCTCGGTCTTATCGGACGGATTCAAAGCGATGTAATAACGGTTGAGCGAATTCGATTTGACCATGCCGAGATTTTCGATCGCGTACTGTTCGAACGCGGCGCGGTCGTCTTTGTTCTCCAACCGGATCTCCAACTTTTTCTGCTCTTCCTGCAATTCCGCGACCTCGTTGCGCAGATCGGTTACGGACGAATTGTATTTGTCGATCTCGGCGTAGTTCATCATCATGAACAGGAACAGCGCCGTGATCGCGGTCAGAAACGCGATCGTTACGAACGGGAAGGGCTGTTTTTCCTTCTTTTTGACCGTGATGAACTTCGGCTCACGCACCGCGTGCCGTTTGACAGGCGCCGCCGCTTTTTTCGCAGGGACCGGGGTATTCTTTTGTACGGGGGTTACGCGGCGGTTTTGTTCCATGACCGGAGTTCCTTTCTGTCTTCTCGAATCGGTACTGATTCTATAACTTGCGGCACACGCGGAGTTTGGCGCTGTGTGCGCGGTTGTTGGCGGTGATTTCTTCTTCCGTGGGGAGCATCGGTTTTCTCGTCAGGACTTCAACCTGCGGAACTTTTCCGCAGACGCAGACGGGAAAATCTTTCGGGCAGGTACACGGGCGTTCCAACGTTTGAAACGCGTTCTTGACGATCCGGTCTTCCAGCGAATGAAAACTGATGATCGCCATTCTGCCGTCTTTTTTCAGACAGGGGATGCCGTTTTCGATCATTTCCGAAATGCTGGAAAGTTCGGAATTGACTTCAATGCGGATCGCCTGGTAAGTTCGTTTGCAGGGATGCCCTTCCTTTTTATTCATTTTGGGAAGAGCCGCCGCCACGATGGCGGTCAGTTCGGAGGTGGTGCGGATCGGTGCCTTTTCTCTGGCGCGCAGGATATGGTCGGCGACCTTTCCCGCAAACCGTTCCTCTCCGTAATCGCGAAGGATCCGGACGAGATCGTCGCGGCAGTAAGTATTGACCACGTCAAAAGCGGAAAACCCTTGTGTCTGATCCATCCGCATATCCAACGGAGCGTCCGCGGAATACGAAAAGCCGCGTGCGGGGTCATCTACCTGCGGACTCGAAATGCCCAGGTCGGCAAGGATGCCGGTTACGCCGTCGGGAGCAAATTTGCGGCAGATCTCTCCGATCTCGGAAAAATTGCTCTTGCAGAGCGTCAGCCGCGGATCGTGAATGGTTTCCCTCGCGTGTTCCAGCGCGACGTCATCGCGGTCGATCGCGATCACGCGTCCTTTGTCGGAAAGTTTCGAAAGCAGCAGCGAGGTATGTCCGCCGCCGCCCAAAGTACAATCAACGTAGATCCCGTCGGGATCGGTCAACACCTGCTCCACCGTTTCGCGAAGCAGGACCGTAACGTGTCGGAATTCCATCAGAAGCCGAGTTCCTCCAGAACGGGAACGATGTTATCGTGGTTCTGATCGTCCAGCTGATCCCACGCACCCTCGTCCCAGACTTCCAGTCGGGTGTCGTCCCCGACCAGCACGACGTTTTTGTCGAGCCGGGCGAATTTGCGGCTCTCGGCGGGAAGCGTGATTCTTCCCTGCCCGTCGGGTGTTGCCTCAAAAGCGTTCGCAAAGAAATAATGCCGCACGTCGCGCGCACGGGATTCCGGCAGAGCGGCGATCTTTGCCGCGAACTTCTCCCACTCCTGCATCGGATACAGGCGCAGGCATTGCTGCAAGCCGCGGGTAACCATAAAGGTGTCGCCGAGTTCTTCGCGGAGTTTGACGGGGAGAAACAATCTGCCCTTGGAATCCACGGCATGACGGTAGGTACCGGTAAACATTCTTCCCATCGCTCCTTTCTGCCTCCCGGCGCTTCGTTTGTGGGAAAAGTATGGTATTTTTTACCTTTTATTTCCTCAAATTCCCACCACGGTTTTATTATATTGAAATAAAGGGAAACTGTCAAGAGCGAGCAGGCAATTTTTTAGGGTGTGGGAAAGTGCTTTTGTATCATTTTGTCAAAAAGAAAAAAGCATTGCGAAACAATGCTTTTTCGGTTGTATTTGCACGACTTTGGTCGCATTTTTGCGTTTATTGCCGGATTATTTCGTTTCATCGTACAAAACAAATGTTCGCGTCGAGCGATTTCACGCGTTCTGGAAATAAAAATCATCCGTTCCGAATAGGTTGAAACAAAGGAACGAAAGGACAAGCGTATGGTCAGATTTCTTTGTTTTCTGCTCGCTCTGCTGATCGGCGGAAGCGGTGCTGCCGAGCCGATGCGCGAGCCGTTTTTTGCGCTGCGGCCCGTTTCCGTAACCCGTTCGGAGCCGGTCGGAACGGCGTTCGTCCGTGCGGTATGGCTGTCGCAGTTCGACTTGCAGCCGATGTTCCGCGACGGGAACGACCAACGGGAAGAAAAGGACTTCCGCGACTTGTGCGAGCGGCTCTGCGAAACGCTCTCGCGCGACGGTTTTACCACCGTATTCCTGCAAATGCGTCCCAACGGCGACAGCATCGGCGAAAGCGATCTGTTCCCCCGCTCGAAATACGTTGCCGGGACGGTCGGCGGCAGCGTTTCGTACGACGCCGCAGGCGTGTTGATCGAAACGTTGCGGGCGCATTCCTTTTCGTTACACGGCTGGATCAACCCGTACCGGCTGATGTGTGAAAGTGAGATCGGAAACGTGCCGGAACGTTACGCCGTCCGGCGATGGTACGACGAGCGAAGCGGCAAGGTCAAGGAACTCGACGGGATGCTCTATTTCGATCCGTCTTATCCGGAAGTGCGGGAACTGATCGCGGCGGGCTGCGCCGAATTGCTCGACACCTATTCCCTCGACGGCATTCACATGGACGATTATTTTTACCCGACAAGCGACGAAGAATTTGACGAAAAGGAGTTCCGTAAAAGCGGGTTTTCCGACCTCGGAACGTTCCGCCGCGAAAGCGTCAGCGCCCTGGTTTCCCTGCTGTACGAAACGGCGCATGCGCACGGGGCGGTCTATGGCATCGCGCCCGCGGGCAATCTCGATTCGCTGACGGACGGGTATTACGCGGATATTTACCGTTGGCTTTCCGAAAAGGGCTTCGTCGATTACATTCTGCCGCAGTTGTATTTCGGGTTTGAAAACCGCTATTGCCCGTTCGACGTTATGGTAAAGCGTTGGGCGAACGCGGTCAAATTGCCGGAAATTTCCCTGTATATCGGGCTAACCGCGGCAAAAGCGGCGGAAAAAGCCGTGGACGTTTTTGCCGGGTGCGAAGCGGGAAAGAACGAATGGATCACGCACACGGACGTTCTTTCGCGCAGCATGGCGTGCGTGTTCGCCGAGCCGCGTGTGAGCGGGTATTGCTTCTTTTCCTATTCTCATATTTACGATCGGTTTACGGGCAAGGTAACGGACGGCTTTTTTGAGGAATACCAAACGTTATGTGCCTGGCTTCGTTCCGATCATCTGACCGGATCGTCGCAGACGCGATAGCAGACCGCCCTGCCGCGCATCCCGTCTTCCCGCAGGAAATCGAGCGATTGCAGAACGTGGATCGCGGAATAGGACTGCCTTGACGACAAGCGGTATTTTTTCTGCAGATCTTTTGCCGTAAACGGCGCATCGAAATCGGGCAGCAGCGAAGCGTAATCTTCCCTGTCATGCAGCGTTACGACTTCCGCGACGGAGCGCGGGATCCGCTCGGCACGGGAAGAGCCGCTCTTGCGGTTTTTGCTCCAGCCGTTCAGGAATCGGTATTCGTCGAGATCGAGCAGTACCAGTTCAATCGTCAGGTTCGGATGCCCGAGGAAGCGCATGATCTGCCAGAGTTCCTGCAAAGCGTCCATCGGTTTTCCGACCTTGGTCCCCTTGTGCGAAGCAGTGGCTTCCCCCGTGTCGGGATCGATCCAGGTCAGATAGCGGACGTGCGGCATCGGATAGACCACCGTAACGGGATAAAGCGGCAGGAACGCGTCGAGTTTGCGCTCAAGGTTGCGGAAGGAGGCGGTCTGGATCTCGTAGATCCGTTCGCCGTCGAACACGTCCGCGACGTAACGCCCGACCTTGATCTCGGTGTGCGATTCCGCCGGCGCGTAGGTCTGTTTCAGCACCGCGTGAAGCGTTTTTTCGTGCATCGTGCCGATGCCGGCGAGTTTCGGCGCGCGTTCCAGATATTCATGTAAAACCGTTTCAAAGCGCCGCACGTCCATTCCGTTCCTCTCCTTTTATATTATGGCTATATAAGACAATGTAACCTTGGCTAAGATTATAACACAAGAGCAATTTCTTGTCAATAAACCACCTTTTTCTTAAGAAAAACATTTTTATTGGTAATTATTGTGCAGTATTACTATTTCCCCCAAATGTTTTTTATTCCACCCGACAATTGATTTATTCTCAAAATATGCTATAATTTTATTGAAGATATGAAAGATTTGAAATGAGGGTCATCATATGTCAAATAGAAACCTTAATATTTTTGTCGCTCTCCTTTTAACATTTGCATTTCTTTCAGTTCCCTTGACTTTATTCGTTTGTGCGGATGCGAATGAAGAGGCAGCCGTGTCAGCAGACGAATTTGCAAACGAAGCGCTGAAAGAACGGTTGGAACGTCTGTATCCCGATCCGGAAGTCGGGCTTCCCGCAGAGTTCTGCCGTCAGTTCGTGATGGAAAACGTCGAGTTCACGCCTACCGCTTTTTCAAAGCCGATCGAATCCTCCCAACCGGAAGAAGACCAGGAAGTGTGTACAATCTCTCTGGAAAAAGTAATCATGGACGCGCTCTTTTACAAACAAGTACGATTCAGCCATAGCGTAAATGCACCCGCATTAGTTTATGTGTCTATGAGCATCGAGCGGGCGTTCGGCACCGCGCTTTACGGCGACGAATTTGACCGGGAAGACGAAGCGTACGAACGTCTGGTGCAGTCGTGGTTGCCGGCTTTACAGGAGTGAGTTTGCTCCCCGCAAGCATCGGAAAGCAGCCATTCCGAGCGGAAAAAGCAAAAAAATTTCTGTTTTTTGCAAAAAACCTATTGCTTTTTTCAAATTGCGTGCTATAATATAGTAAAGAAAATAAAAAAGGATTGCGAAGACCGGACAAAGCGTTCGGTCTTCGGTCTTTGTTTGGAGGTGTTTTCTTGGCAGAGCAGAAGGCAAAGGCGAAGAATATCGCCGGCAGAGTCCGTGAAGCAGTCGAGCCGTTGGTACTCGGCGCGGGGTATTCCCTGTGGGACGTTACGTTCTATAAGGAAGCGGCGGAGTTCATCCTCGAAGTCGCGATCGACAAAGAGGGCGGAATTTCCACCGACGACTGCGCGGTCGTTACCAAGTTGGTCGATCCCCTGCTGGACGAAATGGATCCCATTGAGGAAAGTTACTGCTTAATGGTTTCCGGCGCGGGCGCCACCCGCGAACTTTGTGAGGACGCGCATCTGGAATACGTCCTGACGCACGGCTACCCCGTTACGCTCAAAACGTTTGCCGCAGTAGACGGCAAAAAGCAGTTCGACGGTACGCTGATCTCCTACGACGGCGAGTCCGTTACGCTGAAGACCGGCGAAGAGGAAAAACGGTTTGAGCGTAAACAGATCGCAAAGCTGACCGCGGAATGCGAAGAAAGCGTTTCCGAATAAGGAAACAACAGCAAACAGAAAGGAATGGTTAAAAAAATGAGAAAGAAATCGAGCGCCGCAAAAACACCCGTTGACGAAGGGATCTTCAACAAGGATCTGTTCGAAGCACTTGCGGCTTTGGAAAAGGAGCGCGGCATCTCCCAGGAATATATGCTGGAGCGCGTGGAAGCGGCTTTGCAGTCCGCTTTCAAGAAAGAATTTCACGGCAACGAGAACGTGGACGTCAAGATCGATCCGCTGAAGCAGGAAGTCCGTATGTTCAAGGTCTATACCGTCGTGGAATCCGTACTGAACGAGGACACCGAGGCAGATCTTGCGACGGCGCGTCAGCATTCTTCGCTTTTGCAGGTCGGAGATACGTTTGAGGTCGAACTCAAGACCAAAACGTTCGGCAGAATCGCCGCACAGGCGTCAAAGCAGGTCATCGTGCAGGGCATTCGCGAAGCGGAGCGCGGCATGATCATCAGAGAATACGAAGACAAAAAGGAAGAACTCGTTACGGC
>JAGHTH010000154.1 GCA_018065365.1 Candidatus Coliplasma caballi | reverse complement strand
ACCTATACCTTTGCGATGAACGGGCAAACCGGAAAATTCGTCGGCGACCTGCCGATTGACAAATCCAAAAAGAACAAATACTTTGCGCTTTACGGATTGATCGGCGCCGCCGTTACGGCTGCGATCGGTACTCTTCTGTGGTACTTCGGAATTGTATGAGGGAGGGACGAAAAATGAAAAAACTCTCTCTGATTCTGGCTGTCTGCTTATTATCTTCCTTATTCTGCCTACCCGTCTGCGCGTCGCAAACGGGGAAATTGCAAGACATCGCGCATTTGCTCTCCCAAACCGAATGGGAAACCCTTTCCCAAGAGCTTGATGAGGCCTCCGCGTACTGCGGTATGTCGATCGTGGTCGTTACGGAAACGTCCATAGGCGGTCGGGATGTGCAGGATTATGCCGATCTGTTTTTTGAAGAAGGCGATTACGGAGAAAGCGGCGTTTTGTTCTTGATCGCAATGGAAGAAAGGGAATGGGCGATTTCCACAAGCGGCCAAGCGATTGAATGCTTTGACGACTACCGTTTGGATGAAATCGAGTATCAGATCGTTCCGCTTCTGTCTGACGCAAGGTATCTGGAAGCGTTTGAACTTTTCGTTTCTTACTCTCAATTTGATATCGAAAACCCGCTGACCGACGACGAGCGATCCATCGGGGAACGGTCAACCTATCCTACCTTGCCGATCGTGTTCTTTTCGGTCGTGCTCGGTTTGATCGTCGGAGCGATCGGAACGTCTGTTTTGAAAGGAAAGATGAAATCGGTTGCGGTACAGCATGACGCTGCAGGTTACATCCGCGACGGCTCGTTCCAGCTGCAGCGTGTGTCCGATACGTTCCTTTACCGAAATGTTTCGAAAACCGCCCGTGTGGAATCCTCCGGCAGCAGCCGAAGCGGCGGACATGGCGGCGGATTCCATACTTCTTCCTCCGGCATTTCTCACGGCGGCAGAAGCGGCCGTTTCTGATCCAAAATTCATTGCAACGCGAAAGCCCGACAGTCAAAACTGCCGGGCTTTAGTTTACTTGCTTTCAGTCTGCAAAAAAAGAGTACCTGCGATTTGCAGGTACTCTCGAACGATTGACTCGTTATGCGATGCTGTTCTTGTATGCTTCAATGGTCTTCTGCATTTCTGCTTCCACCATTGCTTTGTTTGCATCCCAAGAGGAAACCAGGGTGTTCTGGCCGTTGTAGAGGTTGTAGCTGTATGCGCCGGTCAGTTTTTTGCCCCAGTCAAAGATACCGCCGAGGTCATACAGACGGTGCGTCATGATGTAGTCCATCATTTCGGTATCGTCATCGCTGGTAACGGACTGCAGTTTCAGCGTGGTTTCGTAGGTCGAATAGGTAACGCTGTCTTTTCCGAACTGCGAGTAGTTGCTGCTGTAGTAGCCGAGTGCTTCGAGCAGGTAAGCGGTTTCTTCCAGACGTTTGCTGTTCGAAGTAGGAATGCCGGCAACTTCAAGCTGATAGATGTTGATACCGTCGAAGTATCCTTCATCTGCCTGTGCATCGTCGAACATCGGGATCGGAACGACACCGGGATCGACTTTGTCGGGGTTCTCGTTTTCCTTGATACCAATCAGAGTGTTGATGTAAGCAACCTGGAACAGAGCATGGTTATCAACGAACATATTGGAGATAACGCCCCAGTTGTTGTCCGTCTTGACCTGTTCAACGTACATAGAAACGGTAACATCATTCAGGATGTTGTAAACCTTGTCAAACGCTTTGACGGAACGCTCGTCGCCGACGTGCAGCGTGATTTCGCCGTTGTCGTCTTTGGAAGCGGTCATGACGTTGGCACCTGCGGTCAGATGCGTTGCACCGGTGTAACCGTCGGTAACGATACCGTACATACATTCGGGAGTGGTCCAGCTGCCGTTTTCATCGGGCTGGGAGAATCCTTTTGCAAGCTCGCCGAGTTTGTCGATCGTCCATTTCTTCTGTCTGACGATGTCGTACAGAGATCCTTCGGTTTCCTGATAATACTGATTCCACAGATCCTTGTTAAAGAGCACCGCGGAAGTAAACAGGTCATCCTGGAACAGTGCGTCGCCGGTAACGAAGAAGATTTTGTCGGAAAGAGTCAGGTATTCGTTTGCGTTCTGATCCCAGTAGGGCTGCGAAAGCTGAAGCATATCGTTCAGGGAATAGAACATACTCTCGGTAACGGTCGGAAGCATACGGCAGACGGAGTCGCAAACGATATCGTAATCGTCGATGTTGGATTCCATCATCGTTTTGATTTCGGTTGCGGGAGTCGAGACTTCCTCAACTTCAATGATCAGACCGAAGTTTTCTTCGATATACTGGTTTCTTGCGTTGACCGCTACGTTGATAGCGGAGTTCTCATACTCTTCGTTGGGGCAGAACTGCAGCGAAGAGCGTTTCGGTTTGCAAAGAACCGTAATGGTCGTCCCACCGAAATCTCTCTTTTCAAGCGGGAACGAAAGTTTGCCTTCTTCGGAAGTTTCGGAGGTTTGCGGAGCGGTCGAAGATTCATCCTCGGATTCGCCGCAAGCGCAAAGCACGGGCAAAGCAACCATCAGAAGCACAAGCATCAGAATCAATGCTTTTTTCATAAACATTCTCCTTTTCTTATTTTTTGTTTTCCATAGTATATCATATTTCTTTGACATTGTCAATAAATAAATCGGTTTTTTGCGAATGCGAAATGACATTTTGTACGAAAATAAACGAAAAAGTGTAAAAAAACGGTGTGGCTGAAAAACCACACCGCAATTTCGTTCAAGTGAATTGAACTTATTTCTTCAGTTCTGCGAAGTATTTGATCGTACGAACCATCTGAGAAACGTAGGAGTTCTCGTTGTCATACCAGGAAACGACCTGAACCTGATAGGTGTCATCGTCGATCTTGGAGACCATGGTCTGCGTAGCGTCAAACAGAGAACCGTAGGTCATACCGATAACGTCGGAGGAAACGATTTCTTCGGTGTTGTAGCCGAAAGACTCGGTAGAAGCGTTCTTCATCACTTCGTTGATGGAAGCAGGAGTGATGTCCTTGCCCTTCACAACGGCGATAAGGATCGTGGTAGAACCGGTAGCGGTCGGAACACGCTGAGCGGAACCGATCAGTTTGCCGTTCAGAGAGGGGATAACAAGGCCGATTGCCTTTGCAGCGCCGGTGGAGTTCGGAACGATGTTCATCGCGCCTGCTCTGGATCTTCTGAGGTCGCCCTTTCTCTGAGGACCGTCGAGGATCATCTGGTCGCCGGTGTAAGCGTGAACGGTGGTCATGATACCGGACTGGATCGGGTAAGCGTTGTTCAGAGCGTTAGCCATCGGAGCCAGGCAGTTGGTGGTGCAGGAAGCCGCGGAGATCACGGTGTCCTTTGCATCCAGCGTGTTGTTGTTAACGTTGTAAACGATGGTCTTGGGCATAGAGAAGTTGTCGGGATCCTTCTTGTTGGAAGCAGGAGCGGAAATAACGACTTTCTTTGCGCCTGCGAGGATGTGCTTGTTCGCGTCTGCAACGTCGGTGTAGAAACCGGTGCACTCGAGAACGACGTCAACCTTCAGATCACCCCAAGGGCAGTTTGCAGCGTCTTTTTCAGCGTAGATCTTGATCTTTTTGCCGTCAACGATGATGGAATCATCGGTAGCTTCGACGGTGTGAAGAGCATCCTTGCCGAGTTTGCCGCAGTAAGCACCCTGAGCGGTGTCATACTTGAGCAGGTGAGCCAGCATTTTGGGGCTGGTCAGGTCGTTGATGGCAACGATTTCGTAGCCCTCAGCGTCGAACATCTGACGGAAAGCCAGACGGCCGATACGGCCAAAGCCGTTAATTGCAACTTTTACGGACATGATAAAAACCTCCAAAAAATTTTGTTTTCTTTTGATTGCCTTTTTATAGCATTTCTATTTTACATCAAATTATGGAAAAAAACAAGGGGTTTTCGTTAAATTTTCAGAACATTCTGACCCTTTTTCTTGTGAAATTCATCCAATATAGGTCCGGACGCGTAGTTTTACGCCGAGACGGTCTGCTAAAGCGTGGCACATGGCAAGCTCGTATTTGCTAAGTGCCTCATCCACAACGGTCAGAAGAACGTTCGGAACGTGCGCTTTGCACGCGGAAGCGAACGCAAGCATCGCTTCAAACGCTTTTTTACCGTAAACGGGTTTGCAGATGCGGACGTATTCTTCCGCGGAAGGCGTGTTCAAGCTGATCGAAACGCAATCAATGAGTCCTTCCATGCGAGGCGAAACGTCTTCTCCGCAGATCAGCGGCGCTTGTCCGTTCGTGTTGATCCTGATCGGAAGCGAAAAACGTTCTTTCAGCAGGGAAGCGACCTTGAGCAGCGTGTCTGCCCGCATCATCGGTTCTCCGTAACCGCAGAACACGAATTCCCTGCATTCCGGAAAATACAGTTCGCAAACGGCGTCAAACGCTTCGCTGACGGTCGGTTCCTTTTCCAGCCACAGCGTTTCGGATCCGTACGCGCCGTCTCCGTTATGCCGGATGCAGAACGTGCAGTCGTTGGTGCAGCGGTTGGTCAGATTGATGTAGATCCCGTTCCCGACACGGTAAGCGTAGTTCTTACCGCGGCAGACGGAAGAGGGTTCTTGCGTTTTCTTCTGTGATTCGCTCGATGTGTTCAAAGGTCGTACCTCGGATTTCTGCAAGCTTTTCGATGGTGTATTTCATATATCCGCTGTCGTTCCGGTGTCCGCGGAACGGAACGGGGGTCAGGTAAGGGGAATCTGTTTCCGCAAGGATGCGATCATCGGGAACCATTGCCGCGACTTCAACGGATTGCCTTGCGTTTTTGAAGGTTACGACGCCGGAAAACGAAATGTACCATCCCATTTTCAAAAGCGTTTTCGCCATTTCGGCACTTCCGGAGTAGGAATGCATCACGCCGATGACCGAAGGGTGTTCGGAAAGGATCTGCAGCGTATCTCCGTGTGCGTCGCGATCGTGAATGATAACCGGGTAGCCGGTTTCTTCCGCGATCTGCATCTGCATCCGAAATGCTTTCTGCTGGATCTCGCGCGGCGGATCTTCGTAATAGTAGTCGAGACCGATCTCTCCGATCGCATACGCTTTCGGGTTGCGTAACAATGATTTGAGTATTTCCGGGTCTGCTTCGGACGCGGCATCCGGATGATAACCGACAGCGGCATAAACGCCGTCGATTGCTTCTGCAAGACGCAGCGCGTCGTTGGACGTTTCTTCCGAAACGCCGATCTCCATAAACCCGGTAACGCCCTCGTCTTTCATCTTTCGGAGAACGGCTTCCCGGTCTTCGTCAAACTTGTGATCGCACAAATGCGCGTGCGAGTCAAACATCAGTGCACCCTGCTTCCTTCCGGAACGGAATCGTCAACGAACAGAACGGACGCGGCATCGTTCTTATCTGCAGCGAGGATCATGCCGTTGCTTTCCGCTCCACAGAGCTTCGCGGGTTTCAGGTTGGTGCAGAGAACGACTTTTTTGCCGATCAAATCGGCCGGCTGATACCATTTCGCGATGCCGGAAACGATCTGTCTGTCTTCGGTGCCGATGTTGACGCAAAGTTTCAAAAGTTTTTCCGACTTCGGAACGGGTTCGC
The DNA here is from genome assembly GCA_018065365.1 of Candidatus Coliplasma caballi. Lineage (GTDB taxonomy): Bacteria > Bacillota > Clostridia > Oscillospirales > CAG-382 > Coliplasma > Coliplasma caballi. The sequence goes on along the minus strand of JAGHTH010000154.1, from coordinate 4,475 downwards.
AGGAAAGGATCTTGCCGACCGTCAGTTCCACTTTCATGAATTCGTCAAAGCCGATGATGCCGACGGGAACATTCTCTTTCGGAGATGCTGCCTTTGCTTCGGCTTTGGCTTTGGCTTTGGCTGCTTTCTCTTTTTCGGCACGTTCCTTTTCGACTTCCGCCAAGAACTTCTTTTCGTCAATGCGGGCGAAGAGAATGGGGGAATCGCCGAGCGTTCTGCCGGTATTTGCGTAAGTGTAACCGAACGTTCCGTCGCAATATTCCGTCGCGTCCGCGCAAATGATCGCATTGATTTTTTCGGCTGCGTCCGGCATAAACGGCGTCAGCATGATGTTGCAAAGACGAATGCTCTCAATCAGATTCGCCATCACGTCGCCGAGTTCGACTTTCTTATCCGGCTCTTTTGCCAAAGCCCATGGCGTCGTTTCGTCGATATACTTGTTGCAGGCGCGCAGACCGTCAAAAACGGTTTCCAGCGCTTCCGCGACGTTGTATTCGTTCATAAGATTATACGCTTTGGTCAGCGATGCGCAGACGGTCTGCTTGAGTGCAGCGGCAGGAGCGCTGTCCGTTCCGCTGTACCCCGGAATTTTGCCGCCGAAATACTGCTTGACCATTGCGCAGGTACGGGACACGAGGTTTCCGAGCGTGTTGGCAAGATCATTGTTGAAGCGTTTGACAAGTTCTTCGTAGGTAATGCTGCCGTCATTATAGAAGCCCATTTCTGCAAGCAGGTAATGTCTTGCGCCGTCAAGTCCGATTTTGGAAATCAGTTCGTTGCCGTAAATGACGTTGCCCTTCGATTTGGACATTTTGTCTTTCCCGAACAGAAGCCACGGATGGCCGAGGACCTTCTTCGGAAGCGGTTCGCCGAGCGCCATCAGGAAGATCGGCCAATAAATCGTGTGGAAACGAACGATATCCTTGCCGATGACCTGCAGATCCGCAGGCCAGAGTTTTTTGTACTGTTCGGAAGAGCCGTCCGGATCGTAACCGATCGCGGTAATATAGTTGTTGAGTGCGTCCAGCCAGACGTAAACGACGTGCTTGCTGTCGAATTCGACCGGGATACCCCAATCAAAACTCGTTCTCGAAACGCAGAGATCCTGAAGCCCGGGTTTGAGGAAATTGTTGATCATTTCATTCTTTCGGGATTCCGGCGTAATGAATTCGGGATGCGTTTCGATGTGTTCGAGCAGACGGTCTGCATACTTGGACATATTAAAATAGTAAGCTTCCTCTCGCTTGTTGGAAACTTTTCCGCCGCAGTCGGGGCAGCAACCGTCCACAAGCTGCGAATCTGTCCAGAACGATTCGCACGCGGTACAATAAGGACCCTCGTACGATCCCTTATAGATATCGCCCTGCTCGTAGAACTTTTTGAAGATCTTCTGTACCGTTTTGACGTGTTCTTCATCGGTCGTGCGGATGAATTTGGAATAACTGATATGGAAATTGTCCCAGATCTGACGGATCAGCCCGGCGACGTCGTCAACGTACGCCTGCGGAGAAACGCCCTTCTTTTCGGCTTCCATCTGAATCTTTTCGCCGTGTTCATCGGTGCCGGTCAGAAAGTACACGTCATAGCCCTGCATTCGCTTGAAACGGGCGATCGCGTCGGAAAGGATCGCTTCGTAAATATTGCCGATGTGCGGCTCTTTGGACGCATAGGCAATGGCGGTCGTAATGTAGAACTTTTCTTTCATAGGGTTTCTGCCTCCTTACGGGCTTTTTTCTCCTCCGATTTCCGTACTCGCAGTCCGGCAAAGAAATCGGAAAGCAGTTTTGCGCACTCTTCTTCGAGTACGCCGCCCGTTACTTCGTAATAATGATTGAAACGGTATTGCTGCAGGTCGAGAACGCTGCCGTAAACGCCTGCTTTGGCGTCGTAACAGCCGAACACGACTCGTTTGATTCTGGAATTGATGATCGCGCCCGCGCACATCGGGCAGGGCTCCATGGTTACATATAACGTACAGTCCTCGAGACGCCACGCACCGAGCTTTTTGCACCCGCGGTCAATGGCAATGAGTTCCGCGTGATGAAGCGCGTTTGCGGATGCTTCCCGCATATTTCGTCCCGACGAAATGATCTTCCCGTCCTTCACAAGAACAGCGCCGATCGGCACTTCTCCGACTTTTCCGGCCGCTTTGGCACGGGAAATCGCTTTCTTCATGAAATACAGATCGTCTTTCTCTTGCATCATGCGGCGCCTCCGGCATAATCCAACCAGATGAGCGCGACGTACCCGACGATCATCAGATAGAACATCGGATTGAGAAGAATGGATTTCACGCTTTGCTTTCGCGTAAAGAATCCGGAAGAAGAATCCAAAAGATTCTTTCTGCGTTTTCTCGCGCCGGAGATATAGAAGCCGATCGTAATTGCCGCAAAAATAATCGCGAGTAAAACATAGACTCCGTAAAACAGAGTAACGGATTCGGACACTTCTTCAAAGACAAGCGACCAATAGGTTACGCCGAGACTGATGCAGTTATTCACGAAATGGATCAGCATACCGAACCATAAAGATCCCGTCTGCAAATAGGTATAGCCGGCGATGAGTCCGAACGCCGTGGCAAAGATGGTTTGGGACGGCGTGCTGTGCATAAAGCCGAAAAACAAAGAGGAAGCGACGACGGCGAGTCCTTTTCCGTAGGGGAGCAGCTTACGCAGCGCGATTCCGCGGAACAGCCATTCTTCAAAAATCGCGGGAAGAAGCGCCGTATAGAGAAATTCCAAGAAGATCGCAAGGGGCTCCGTCGGATAATCGGTTGCCTCCGGGACCGGCTCAAACGGCTCGAAAATACCGCCGAATGTCAGATTTACGATCAGGTTCAGCGCGTAGAGCAAACCAAGCACGAGCGGAATATACAGAAAGGGCAAATACGGAACGTTCGGTTTCTCACGGTACATTTCGACCGGAGAACACTTCAAAAACAGAAGCAGAAATAGCGAAGACGGAAGAAACATGAGCAGATAGAAACCGATTTCAAAGAGTACGAGCTCCCATTGCTCAAAGATCCAACCTTTTAAAACGTTTCCAAAAAGAAATGCGATCAGGGAGGAAACCGCTACTTTTGAGCAAAGCATCAAAAGACCGGCAAAAAAGACCGCGGTTACGCAAAGATATCCGCGTTTTTTGGTGATACCGGCCTTGCCGGCATGCAATGGATACATTGTTTCCAATCCCAAATCTCCCCAACATACATTTTTTGTATTATACCATAGTTTTCCCGCGCTGTCAACCGATTCGTCGGAAGAAAAACGAAAAAACGCAGAAAAAAGAGAGCGAAAAGGGCTTGACAAAAACGTAAAGGAAAGGTAAACTATAAAAGTATTTTACGAAAAGTACGGAGGAATCGGAAATGTTTCATTCCGCAGGCGTGGAATTCTTGTTGGTCGGGCTCGGGAATCCGGGATCCGAATATGAACTGACACGGCACAACGTCGGTTTTCGTGCGCTTGATTTCTGCGCCGGGAATTTTCACGCGGAAACGACGCGGCTCAAGCACATGGCGCTCGTCGGGAAAGGGGAGGTCGCCGGACACGGTGTTCTCTTTATGAAGCCGCAGACCTATATGAATCGTTCCGGAGAAGCGGTCGCGGACGCGGCGCGGTTCTATAAGGTCAAACCCGAGAACGTGATCATTCTTCACGATGACGTTTCGCTGCCCGTCGGCGCGATGCGCATTCGTTACAACGGATCCGCGGGCGGTCATAACGGGCTGAAGTCGGTGCAGGAGTGCCTGTCTTCCGATCAGTACGCGAGATTCAAATTCGGTGTCGGCGCCAAAGCGCACGCGGACATGGATCTTGCGGATCACGTGCTGGGAAAGATCTCTCCGTCCGATTGGAAAGAGATCAGTTCGAATTTTGAAGCGTTGGTTTCGGCATTGGAATTGATCGTACAGGGACAGCGCGAACAGGCAATGAGCAAATACAACCGTAATCCGAAAAAGGAAAAGACGGAATGACCGAAGAGATCGCACGGCAATTTGCCGCAGAAAAAGAATACCGCTCCTTATTGGAAAGCGTGAAAAACAAACACACCCCCTGTGTCGTCAGCGGGATGTGCGAGTCTTCACGCCCTTTTTTCGTTGCTTCCGCTTTGAAAGATCTCGGCCAAAAAGGGTTGATCGTCGTCCCGGAAGAAAAAGACGCGTATGCTTTGCAGCGTGTCTTGTCCGCGTTCTTTGATAAGGTATTGGTCTATCCGGTTCGAGATTTCGTATTTGAGAACGTCGCCGCGTCTTCGCGCGAATGGGAACACGAACGGCTGAACGTTCTGAAAGCGGTTTGCGACAATCGCTTTGACGTCGTCATTACGGTTCCGGACGCGCTGATGCTGTAGACGATCCCGAAAGAGAATTTGGACAACAATACGATCCGGCTGAAGCTCGGGGAGGAACTTTCCGTTTCCTCCCTTTGCAGATGCTTGGAAGAAATGGGTTATTCGCGAACAGAGGTCGTAGA
>JAGHTH010000145.1 GCA_018065365.1 Candidatus Coliplasma caballi | reverse complement strand
GTTCTTCCGCCGCAAAAGGAGAAACGGTTGCCGATACCGTTCGGGTGGTAAGCGGGTATGCGGACGTGATCGCCATGCGACATCCGAAAGAAGGCGCCGCTCTCGTTGCTTCGAGAAGCGCTTACATTCCGGTCATCAATGCCGGCGACGGCGGGCATTGCCATCCGACGCAAACGCTTGCGGATCTTTTGACGATATATCGCGAGAAAGGTCATTTTGACGGGTTGACCGTCGGTTTGTGTGGCGATTTGAAATTCGGCAGAACCGTTCATTCGCTGATCAACGCGCTCGTTCGTTACAGTAATGTGAAATTCGTTCTGATTTCTCCCGAAGAATTGCGATTGCCGGAATATTTGCGTAAAAACGTACTGCAAAAAAAGAAGATTGCTTATTCCGAAACGACCGATCTGGAAACGGCAATCCCGGAACTTGACGTTTTGTATATGACGCGTATTCAGCAGGAACGCTTTGCGGACGTGGAAGAATACGATCGGTTAAAAGACAGTTACGTTCTTGATCTGAAGAAACTTGATTCGGCAAAAAAAGATCTTTCCATCCTGCATCCGCTGCCTCGCGTCAATGAGATCAGCGTCGATGTGGACGATGATCCGCGTGCTTGTTATTTTGAACAGACGAGATGTGGGAAATATATGCGGATGGCTTTGATTCTGAAGCTTTTAACCGATCAAGAAGAACGCAGACCGTTGCCTCGACTGCCGGAAGGCGCGGAACAGCATCCGGAGCTCAACTGCAGGAACCCGCTTTGCATTTCGGGATCTGAACGCGGACTTCCAAACGCCTTTTTCAAAACACCGCGCGGAACATTGCAATGCGCGTACTGTGAGCAGGAACTTTTATGAAACTTGCCAATGAAAGTATTCGTGCGCTCTGCAGAGAAACGCGATCAGAAGCGGTTTTTGTCCGGCTTGGGTGGAACTGACCGTTCTTGATGAAGCGGTTATATCAAATCTGAATCATTAAGAATTCGTTTTGACTTTGGGGAACTGATCCGATTCCCAAAGTCTTTTTTATGGACCACGCACGTCTTTTCGGCGAAGAAATAGCAAAAACAGATTCGGAAGCATCATCATTGCGTTCAAAATGTCGGCGAGGCACCAGAACAGAGTCGTTGACGCGTATGCGCCGATGAAAGCGGTAAGAACACTGCAGATTCGATAAACGGTTTTACAATACGGTATTTTCAGAAACGTGAGGCAGACGTCCGCGTAATAGCACCAACTTAAAATAGAAGAAAATGCGAAAAAGGTCATTAAGACTGCGAAAAGCATTACACCAATCGTTCCGAATTGCATACGGAACAGTTCGGGTGCCGAATTCTGACCGGTCGAAAGAAGCGCAAGTGCGGTCAGTGTTGATATCAAAAACGTGTCCACAAGAATTTCAAACGAACCCCAAAGTCCTTGCGCCGTCGGATCACCTTCTCCGGAAGAAGCATGGGCAAGGGGAGAAGAACCGACTCCTGCCTCGTTGGAAAAAACGCCTCTCGCAAACCCTTCTCGCATGGATTGCGAGATCATCATTCCGGATATTCCTCCGACGACGGGACGAATGCCGAACGCTTCGGTCAAAATTCTAAAGAACGCATACGGAATACGATCTAAGTTTAGTAGAACAATCCATAATACAGCAGTGATGTACAGAATTGCCGCGGGAGGAATGAGAAATGTGCTGACTGTTCCGATCCGATCCTGTCCTCCGAATACGACGATTGCCATCAATGCCGCGCAGAGAAAACAAAAAACGTGCTTTGAGACACCGATTGTTTTTGCACATTCTGATAATGCGTTGATCTGTGTGAGATTTCCGACTCCGAAAGATGCAAAAATCGTAAAGACGGCAAACAGGATCCCGAGAAACGGATGCCCGCAATCTGCTAATGCATAAGGTGCGCCGCCGGCGTAA
>JAGHTH010000217.1 GCA_018065365.1 Candidatus Coliplasma caballi | reverse complement strand
CCAGTTTGGCGATCGCGTCGTTCACGGGCTGTTTGTCGGCGTCGGTCAGTTTGTCGCCGGCGTCTTCCATGGTCTTCTTGCACTGGAACACCGTGGTCTCCGCGCGGTTGCGGATCTCGACGGTCTCTTTCTGCTTCTTGTCTTCCTCCGCGTGCATTTCGGCGTCGCGGACGGCTTTGTCGATGTCCTCTTTGCTCATGTTCGTGGAGGACTGGATCGTGATGTGCTGTTCCTTGCCGGTGCCTTTGTCCTTTGCGGTTACGTTCACGATGCCGTTGGCGTCGATATCATAGGTAACTTCGATCTGCGGAACGCCGCGGGGTGCGGGAGCGATGCCGTCCAGGGAGAAGCGTCCCAGCGTGGTGTTGTTGGCGACCATTTCACGCTCGCCCTGCAGGACGTGGATCTCGACCGAGGTCTGACCGTCCGCCGCGGTGGTGTAGGTCTGCGATTTGGAAACCGGGATCGTGGTGTTGCGCTCGATGATCTTGTTGAACACGCCGCCGAGCGTTTCGATGCCCAGGGACAGAGGCGTAACGTCCAGCAGGAGCAGGTCCTTGACGTCGCCGCCCAGCACGCCGCCCTGAATGGCAGCGCCGACCGCAACGCATTCGTCGGGGTTGATGCCTTTGAAGGGTTCCTTGCCCGTGAATTCCTTGACCGCGTCGAACACGGCGGGGATACGGGTGGAGCCGCCGACGAGCAGCACTTTGTTGATCTGACCGACGGACAGGCCCGCGTCCGCGAGCGCTTTCTTCATCGGTTCGAGCGTTCTCTTGACCAGATCGGCGGTCAGTTCGTTGAACTTTGCACGGGTGAGGGTCGAAACAAAATGCTTCGGGCCGGTCGCATCCGCCGTTAAGAACGGCGGGTTGATCTCGGTGCTCATCATGCCGGACAGCTCGATCTTTGCCTTTTCAGCCGCCTCTTTCAGACGCTGCATTGCCATGTTGTCGTTTTTGATGTTGATGCCGGTTTCGGACTGGAACGAGGAAGCGATCCAATCCATGATGCGCGCGTCGAAATCGTCGCCGCCCAGACGAGTATCGCCGTTGGTGGCAAGCACTTCGAACACGCCGTCGGAAATTTCCAGCAAGGACACGTCGAACGTGCCGCCGCCGAGGTCGTAGATCAGCACTTTCTGATCCAACCCGTCTTTGTCCAGACCGTAAGCGAGCGCTGCCGCGGTCGGCTCGTTGATGATACGCTTGACGTCAAGTCCCGCGATCTTGCCCGCGTCCTTGGTCGCCTGGCGCTGCGCGTCGGAGAAATAAGCCGGAACGGTGATGACCGCTTCCGTGACGGCGCCGCCGAGGTAGCTTTCCGCGTCCGATTTCAGTTTTTGCAGGATCATCGCGCTGATCTCCTGCGGGGTGTAATTCTTGCCGTCGATCGCGACTTTGCGCGTCGTACCCATATCTCTCTTGATAGAGGCGATGGTGCGGTCGGGGTTGGTAACTGCCTGACGTTTTGCGACCTGACCGACCATGCGCTCGCCCGTTTTCGCAAACGCGACGACGGACGGAGTGGTGCGGTTGCCTTCCGCGTTGGCGATGACGGTAGGTTCGCCGCCTTCATAGACCGCGACGCAGCTGTTGGTCGTGCCGAGGTCGATACCGATGATTTTTCCCATGATGAATACCTTCCTTTATTGTAAAGTGATGTTTGTTTCGATTGTCAGTTCGCGACCTTGACCATGGCGGGTCGCAGGACTTTATCGCCCAGCAGATACCCTTTCTGGAAGGTCTGCACGATGGTGTTCTCGCCGACTTCGGCGTTCTCCTCGTGCATGATCGCGTTGTGCAGGTTGGGATCGAACGGTTTGCCGTCCGTCTCCATTTCTTTGATGCCCAATTTCTCGAGAATGTCGGCGTTCTGCTTGGTCAGCGCCTTGATGCCCTCGTCGTCGGGGGTGAACAGCGACGCCTGGTACAAGCTGTCGGTCAGCGGCAGGAACGCCGCGAGTGCGCTGCCGTACGCGGCGGCGTAGAGGTCGGACTTTTCCTTTTCGCTGCGTTTGCGGAAATTCTCGTATTCCGCGGCGAGCCGTAAGTACTGATCGCTCTTCTCCGCGAGCTGCGCTTTGAGGGACTCGATCTCCTTTTGCTCTTTCCGGGACGGTTTTTTGTCTTTCTCTTTGTCTTTTTCTTTTTCGGGTGCTTCGCCGGGCTGTTCCGCCTCGGCTTCGGGAGTGGGCTCGGAAACCGTTTCTTCGGTCGGCTCCTCGCTTACTTCATTCTGCTTTTCCTTCGGATCCATTGGATGCCTCCTTTTCTCCGGACTCGATCTGTCCGGTCAGTCCCGCCGCGAAATAATCCAGCGACGCCACGACTTTTTTATAATCCATACGCTGCGGGCCGATGACGCCGATCGCGCCGACCACTTTATCGCCCACCGTGATGGGATGGAACACGAAACCGGTATCCGGAAGCGCGATGCTCTCCTGTTCCTCGCTGCCCAGCACGATGCTGGTCTGTCCGGGGACCGCCTTGCTCATCAGTTCGGCGAACTTCTGCCGTTCTTCAAAGAGGGAGAGGATGCTTTGGAATTTCGCAACGTTCATGAACTCGGGGTAGGAAAGCAGTTTGGTTACGCCGTCGATATGCACTTTCTCGCGGTCGTACGAGCCGAGCATTTCGTGTACGACGCGCAAGACCGTGGAAGCGAACGGGCGGTGTTCGCCCATTTTCTCCTCGAACTCAAGGATGACCGACAGGTTGATCTGCTCCGCAGACAAGCCCGAAAGGGTGGAGTTCAGCGCTTCTTTGGCCTGCTCCAACGTTTTCTGATCCACCGGCTCCATCAGTTTGACGTGGCGGTTGCGGATCGTGCCGTCTTTGCAGATCATGATGAGCAAGAAGCTGTTTTCATCGACGTAAACCGTTTCGTAACGGTCAACCGGGCTGCCGCTTCCGCCCAAAAACGCGAACGTCGCGTAGTTCGTGATTTGTCCGATCGCCTTTGCCGCTTCGTCCATGAGCTTTCCGACCTCGGTCAGTTTGCTGCTCATGACTTCGTTGAGCACTTCCAATTCTTCCATGCCGAGAAAATATTTCTCCATCAGCGTATCGACGTAGGTACGGTACCCTTGCGGCGTCGGGACGCGGCCGGCGGAGGTATGCGGCTGTTCGAGATAGCCCATACTCTCGAGGTCGTTCATTTCGCTGCGGATCGTCGCGCTGGACAGGGAAAACTGCTTGGACTCGGTCAAGGACTTGGACCCCACGGGATCGCCCGTGCGGATATAAGAGTCGATGACGGATTTCAGAATGGCTTTCTTGCGTTCCGAAAGTTCCATGGGGCGCCTCCTCGGTCAGATTCGGTTTGGCACTCAAAACGGTCAAGTGCTAATCGTTGACCTTATTATAGCCCTTTTTTTGCGTTTGTCAATAGGATGCGCGAAAATAATTTTGTAAACAAATTATGATTTTTTGAAAAAAAGAGGGAAAACAAAAGAAGAAAAGCGTTTTTCGGCTTTTCTTCTGAAAAAAGGAATAGCAATCGGATGGGAAAGGTGCTAAATCCGGACCCGGTTTGGTTGACCAAACTGTTCTTCCGCGTCGGAATCGGCGCAAAAGCTTTACGCTGACGTTTCTTCCGAAGATTCGTCGGGGAACGGGAGAGAGGTGCAGGGGTCCAGCTGCTCGGGCTCGTGCATCCGCGGGGTGAAGACGGGGTTTTCCGGGATGACGACGGTGCAGAGCAATTTCTCCTCGTCGTACGAAATGAGGAACCCGCCGAGGTAGTTCTCGAACAGGGACACGGGAAGCAGGTAATCTTTTCCCTCAAACAAGACCGGCTCGGAGATACGGGCGGTGTTGCCGTTGATCTGCACGAGGGAGGAATTGCGGTAGCAGACGACCTCGTCTTCTTTTCCGGGCAGGAAGAAGGTTACCTTGTCGCTGTCGCCCGCGACGCCGAGGTCGCAATAGGCGGACAGGTCGGAAAATTTCATGTAGAGTCCGTAGGCGTTGTTGGCTTCCGCGGCGGTATAGGTGAACAGGCGGTTTTCCTCGTCGTCCAGCACGCGAAGCTGATAGGAGGTGCGATTCTCCGAAACGTTGGAGAATGAATACCACACCAACATGGCAATAATGAGAACGATGACCAGATAGGCGGCGACGCCGAGGATCAGGATCGCGGAGAACAGACTTGCGCCGTTCTTCTCTTTTTCCGTCATGGGCTTGCGGGTCTTTTTGACGGGCTTGCGCTTGGCGGCGGAAGCTTGCTTTTGCGGCTCTGCCGTTTGCGGTGCGTTTTTCTGTTCGAGCTGCGGCACGGGAAACCCCTCCTTTCCTGTTTCTTTTGCTGTCGTCGGTCGTCCGCGGGATCCGACGGGGATCGCGCGGTTGGTACGGGATACTTCCTTTTTATCTATTATAGCGGATTTTTTGCGGGATGTAAAGGGGGTAGAGGCACCTTTTTTGATTTTTTTCATACGATAAAACTGTATGATCCGGTTTGACTGAAAGGAGAACGTGAAATTTTGAGTGATCTGACCAAACGGTTTTCGGACGACGCCAAGCGCGCGTTGCAGTTCGCCGTTACGCTCGCGGCGGATTGGGGACATACCTACGTCGGAAGCGAACATTTGCTGACGGGGATCATCGCGGTTTCTTCGGAAACGGGAAGCACCGCCGCGAAGCTTCTGCGGGAACAGGGCGTTACCGAAGCCGAGCTGAAAAAGCGGATCCTCGCGATCGTCGGGACGGGAACGCGGATGGCCTTATGCAACGACGATCTGACGCCGACCTGCCGCCGCATCCTCGGGCGCGCCTCGCAATCGGTGCGCGCGTCGAAATCGGGCGCCGTGGATCCCGAGCGGCTGCTGATCGCGCTGCTCAAGGAGGAATGCGTCGGGCGACGGCTGGCGGAAAACTGCGGAGCCGATCCTTCCGGGCTTCTGGAGATCTTAGAAGACCTGTACGGGAGGGGAAGTTACGAGCCGCCGCGGATCGAGCCGGAGAAAACGAGGAAGCAGACGCCGCTTCTGGATAAAAACGCGGTCAATCTGACCGAAAAGGCGTTGTCCGGCGGGGTGGATCCCGTGATCGGCAGAGAAAAAGAAGAAGAAGAGATCATCGGCATCCTGCTGCGCCGCACCAAGAACAATCCCTGTCTGGTCGGGGAGGCGGGCGTCGGAAAGACGGCGGTGGTGGAATCGGTCGCGGCGCGCATCGCGGAAGGAAGGGTGCCGGACGCTCTGCTCGGGAAGCGGATCATGAGTTTGGAACTTGCGTCGGTGGTTGCCGGGACAAAGTACCGCGGGGAGTTTGAGGAAAAGATCCGGAATATTCTTTCCGAGGTCAAGGAAGCCGACGACGTGATCCTGTTCGTCGATGAGATCCATACGATCGTCGGTGCGGGCGCGGCGGAGGGAGCGATCGACGCTTCCAATATATTAAAGCCGTCGCTGGCGCGCGGCGAGCTGAAACTGATCGGCGCGACGACGTTAAAAGAATACAAAAAGTGCATCGAAAAGGACGCGGCGCTGGAACGCCGATTCCGGAAGGTCGAGATCGGCGAGCCGGACTGCGAGGCGTGCATTTCCATTCTGCAGGGGTTGAAAGGGCGGTACGAGGGATTTCACGGCGTGCGCATTCTGCCGGAAGCGCTGGACGCGGCGGCGCGGCTGTCCGACCGGTATATCGGCGACCGGCGGCTGCCCGACAAGGCGATCGACCTGATCGACGAAGCGAGCGCGCGGAAGCGCATTCACGGGGGACGGACGGATTCGGCAAAGGACGTGGAATCGACGCTGCGGGCGCAGACGGGCATTCCGCTCGGCGAGAAAGCGGACGGAGAGGCGCGCGTTCTGCGGCTGGAGAAAACATTACGCGAGAACGTGATCGGGCAGGACGCGGCGATTGAAGCGATCGTTTCCGGGATCCGATACGCCGAAACGGGTTTGCGCGAAAACGAAAGGCCGCTGCGGTCGTTCCTGTTCCTCGGGCCGTCCGGCGTGGGAAAGACCGAAGCGGCGAAGACAACGGCGGAGGCGCTGTTCGGGAAAGACGGGTTTTTACGGATCGACATGACCGAATATTCCGAAGCGCACAGCGTTTCGCGGCTGATCGGCGCACCGCCCGGCTATGCGGGGTACGACGACGGCGGGCTTCTGACCGAACGCGTCCGCAGGCATCCGCACTCGCTGATCCTGTTCGACGAGGCGGAAAAAGCGCACCCCGAGGTGCGCGCGCTGCTGCTGCAGCTGCTCGACGAGGGAAAGTTGACCGATTCGTCGGGGCTGGCGGTCAGTTTCCGGAACACCGTCGTCATTCTGACCGTGAGCAGCGGAGAGGGCGCGGCGGGCATCGGGTTTTCGGCGGGGACAAAAGAAAAAGCGTCCGTCCGCAAGCGCGCCGCGGACCTGCTCTCGCGCGAATTGACCGACCGTGTGGACGAGGTGG
>JAGHTH010000160.1 GCA_018065365.1 Candidatus Coliplasma caballi | reverse complement strand
TGCCGGAAAAGCCGTCGGCGAGGGCAAAGCGCCCGTCCGCGACGTCATCGCCTGGGCGACCGCGCACGACGTCCCCATGATCGTGGAATCCGAGGGCCTCGACCCCACCGGCCTCGCCGAAGTCGGCAGATGCATGGATTTTTTGAAAAGCATTGATTAGTTAGGAACGCTGTTTAGTTAAGAGTTGTTTGCGCTTCGCTCAAACTCCGAGGGGTTTGAAAATATTTCTCCATAGCGGTTGAAAATATTTTTGGCACCAACCTCGGTATATTTCCGACCGGAGACCTCGGTCTGCAACCGGCCGGAGACCGTGGTATGCGCTCGCTGACGGAGTCTAGAATCTTTTTGCACCAACCTCAGTCAGCAACCAGCCGGAGACCTCGTCAGAGGGATGCAGATTGGACGATTTTTGCCGAAGCAATATATCAATATTGCGAGAGGAAAAATCGTTCAAAGCAAAAACCGCTTTAGCTGAATAAAAGCAAAAACGCAGGTTTTTCGCCTGCGTTTTCATTTTCCATTATTCTTTTATTGATCCGGTTTTTGCGGTTCTGCGCCGTCTGACGAGGTCGATCACTTCTCGAGAGAAATGACAACACGCCGCTCCGCTCCTTCTCCGACCGAATGCGTGGTAACTCCCTCAATCTTCTGACACTCATCGTGCGCAATGCGACGCTCGTACGCCGACATGGGATCGAGCTGGAACGAACGGTGATACTTCAACACCTTTTCCGCCACACGGCGCGTCATGGCGCGGATCGCCTCCGCACGCTTTGCGCGGTAACCCTGCGCGTCGAGCGACACACGGTAATACCCGCTCTTGCCGAGGTTTGCGGACAGGTTTGCCATGTACTGAACGGCGTCCAGCACGTCGCCGCGGCGCCCGATCAGAACGCCCAGCCCCTCTCCGACCACGTTGAGCGAAACGCCCTCGTCGTCCGAGGAAACGACCTCGACCTTTGCTTTGAGCGCCATGTTCGCGATCAGATTCTCGATCAGATCGACCGCGCGCTTTGCACTCTGGGGAAGCTCGCCTGCCGGAACGTCGCAAGACGCTTTTTCCGAAGCGGGCTTTTTCTGCGCGGGAATTTCTTCCGCGGGCGCTTTGACGGTTACTTTGATCTTCGCGTCGCTCGCGCCGATGCCGAACAAGCCCTTGCGCGCTTCTTCCAGCACCTCGTATTCGACTTCATCGGCGGTCTTGCAGAGCTGCTCCAATGCGTTTTGCAGCGCAAGTTCAACGGTTTTGCCCGTCGCAATGATTTCGTTCATATTCATTCATCCTTTCCGTCTTCCGTTTGATCATCGTCCGCGGACAGCATCTCGATCGACGACGGTCTGCGGTACGGCAGGTCCTCGCGCTTTTTGGGCTGACCGTCCGTTTTGGGCTTGGCGGTCGCGACGCGCTCGGATTTCACTTCAATGTCGGCGTAGGAATCGTCGTCCTCGTCAACTTCGATCGTAATGACTTTCTTTTTCTTCTGCGAGCCCTTGTACTCCTGCTCCGCCGCCTTGAAATCTTCTTCCGTCAATTTGGGCATCGGATAGAGTTTGTACAGCAGAACGGGCTGCCCGAGGGACAGCAGCGAACGCCATACCCAGTACATACCGATCGCGGCGGGGAACATCATCGAGAACACCGCCGACAGCAGCGGCATACCGACGTTCAGCAAGAAACCGCCGCCGGGCTGCTCGACGCCGTTTACCGACGCGGGCGTGGGGTTGAAATGCTTGTTGATCTTCGCCATCGGCCAGGAGGTCAGGAAGACCAGCACCGGAATCAGCAGCAGGATCCAGTCTTTCCAGGTGATGTTGTTCGAGAAAGACGGGGTGCGCAGCATGTTCAGCGACAGGAAGTTGAACTCGGGGATCATGTCGTTGTAGTAGGCGGTGTCGCCGTCCGCTTCAAACGAGAGCGGGAACGAGGTCGCGAACGCCGCGTCCAGCGCGCCGCTGTCTTTTAAGGACTGCACGTAATTTTCGCCGTAGTTCTGCAAAACGTCGCAGGCGCCCATTTCGGCGTAGGCGGCTTTTTTCAGCGTTTCGAGCTTGAGTTCGTTCTTCACAAAGCCGTTTTCGTATTTCTGCTCCGCCTCGTTTTCTTTGATGACGGTCGCGTTCAGCTTGCTTTCGAGGGCAAGCAGTTCGCTGTTGGCTTTGTTGCCGGCGTCGCCGGATTTGAGGGACGCGCGGATCTCCTCAACGTATTCAAAGGTGTAGTATTCCATCTTGGTCTGGAACTCGCTGTCCTTGAGGTCGGCGACTTCCGTCTCGGCGTACTGCGCGCCGATCTGCGCTTTCGCGGCGTCGGTAAAGTTCGAGGAATACTGGATCGGGTAACGCACGATCGCGTACAGAATGAAAATCAGCGGAAGCTGGATCAGCAGCGGCAGGCAGCCGGAAAGCGGGCTGTACCCCTCTTTCTGATACATATCCTGAATTTCCGCCTGCATCTTCTGCTGCGTCGCGCGGTCGGTTCTGCCGTTGTACTTTTTGCGGATCGCCATTTCCTTCGGACGCATGGACGCGGCTTTGAGCTGCGACTTGTGGCTTTTGATCGCAAGCGGCAGCAGGACGAGCTGAAAGACCAGCGCGAAGAAGAACAGCGCGAAAACGTAGTTGTTCCGCGTGATCCACAGGCACCCTTTCATGACGTAACTGAAAGGGACGTAGAGAATGTTCATGTGGTTTCCTTTCTTTTGGTGTTGCCGTGGCTTCCCGTGTCGCAACTACGGAAGCCGTTTGCGTTTTAAGGTCGGCAAAGGTTTCAACGATTATTTTCTGCGCTTTTTGGCAGTCCGCTCCGGGACGGGATCGTACCCGAAACTCCCCCACGGATTGCAGCGCAGAACTCTCCGTAACGCCAAAAAAAGCCCGACGAAACACCCACGCTTCTCGATGGCCTCGATGGCGTATTGGGAACAGGTCGGAACAAATCGGCAGCACGGCGGTTTCGCCGGAGAAATACATTTCTGATAGAACCGCAACGGTGCGATCAAAACGCGACGGAATACACGTTTCATTGCGGCGCCTCGTCTAAAAGAGTTGCTTTGCCCAATAAATATCCCACTTCCTCGGACAGCACGGCGAATCCGGCGGTAACGGCGGGTTGCTTTGCAACGATCACAATCACTTTTCCGTTCTTCAAGACGGGTAAATACCGACGGTACGATTCACGGATCCAACGTTTGACGCGATTGCGGACGACCGCTTTGCCGCGTTTTTTGGAAACCGTGATACCGAGCAAGGTGCGCGTTTTGTCGTGGGCGGGAAGGACGTACAGCACCAAATGGCGACCGGCGTAAACCTGACCTTTGCGGTACGCTCTGGAAAACCAGTGCGCGCCCTTGACGGGATGCAGTTTTCGCTTCTTCCGTTCCATTCCTTCGCTCCCTTGCCCGATACGGACGTCAGATCAGCCAGATCAATAGGTCAGCTGATATCTGCCCTTTGCGCGTCTTCTCTTGAGAACTTTTCTGCCGCTCGCGGTAGCCATTCTCTTGCGGAAGCCGTGCTCCATCTTTCTGTGTCTCTTTTTGGGTTGATAGGTCTGTTTCATTGGGTTTCCACCTCCATTGTAATCTTTTCGTCATAGCCCGCGGCGTGCCGTGCTTGCCTGCCGCGCGCTCTCGCGCTTCCTTACGCGCCCTTTCCGGCAGCGTAATAGCGTCATTTATTATTTGTAGCACATCTTTGCCGTTTTGTCAAGTGCTTTTGACAATAATTTTGAAGAAAGGTAAGATTTTAGGTTTGGAGTCGGGAGTCAGAAGTTTAGATGCCGGAGTTTTGCTCTGCTTGGTCTGTTTCCCATTTCATATTCCCATAAAATAAGTTCTTTTGGAAGGGGGGTCGGGGGAAACTTTTTCTCTCGAATAAAATGTTTCCCCCGCATAAACATCAATCAAAACTCAATCAAACTGATACGTACCCAGCACGGCGGCTTTGACCATCTGGTAGTCGAACGCATCGACGGCGGTGTCGCCGTTGACGTCCATGCGGGCAAGTTCCTCGGCGGACGGCTTGTAGGAGCCGAGCACGCCGGCTTTGACCATCTGGTAGTCGAACGCGTCGAGCGTGTTGTCGCCGTTGATGTCGCCGGGCTTGAATTTGGGTTTTATTTCTTTTTCGGACCCGTAAACGACCGTTTCGCTGACCCAGCAGAAGTTGCCGGAAATGTTGAACGTGAAGCGCACGTAACGCGCGTCCGTGAACGCATCCAGCTCGCCGGAGAAGTTCGACTTCTTCCAGCCGCCCTCAACGCTGAGTTCCTTGTAGGTCAATTCCGTTTCGGAAGACCACGTTTCGCCGTCCACCGAACAAGCCACCGTAACGTTCGCGCTCGCGGGATCGCCGATTTTCCAGCCGGGGCAGCCCCACAGGTCCGTGAGCATCGCCTTGACAGCCATCACTTCGCCGAGATCGACCGTAACGGTCGTCTTCGCGCCTTTGAAACAGCCGATCGCCGCGTCGCTGTCGCCCGCGAGTGCAAACTTGCCGTTGGTCATCTTGCCGAGGTAACCGCCCTTGCCGTCGGAGTCCTCGTATTTTTCCGTGTAAGGTATGCCGGTGCGGGTGTAATCCTTGCCGACCGAGACCGGCTTGTAGATCGTGCCGTCGGACGCGACGAAATTCGGAATGCCCGAGCCGTCGTCGCCCTCGACGTACGGTACCTCGACCGCGTTCTTCGCGATCTCCTGCAACTTTTTCACCGTGTCGGCGGGAAGATCCGCGGTGTAGGTGTTGCCGACCGGGTCCTTGCCCGTGAACGCGTACAGCCAGGTCGCCGCGATCAGATAGGAGCCGGCTTTCGAGTGGTGCTGCGCGTCGTCCGCGTAGAGATTGATCTCGGGGTACTTTTCCGCGCAGCGCGCGTACGCGTTGACGACCGGCGCGACCTTCGTGCCATAGGTTTCCGCCAGCGTCGAGTATACGTCGTTGAAGCGGGAGACCTGCTCCTTAAACTGCGAAGTTCCGGGCAATTTGTCCGGGTAGCGCATATAGAACAGCGGCGTCGCGCCGTTTGCCTTGATCAGCGGAACGAGCTTGGCGACCGCTTTCAGCGAGGAGTCCTTGCCTGCGCCGGAAGCGTCCTGCAGGACGACGAAATCGTATTTGTTCTTGTTCAACAGCCCGCGCAGCTTTTTGCCGCACTCGTCGGTCTCGTCTGCCCACTGGTAGAGGTAAGAACTGCCTTTGGTGCAGTATTCCACCGTTACTTCCAGCCCTGCGGCTTCGCAGAGCGCGCGGAATTTCAGCGGGTTGCCGTTCACGTAGGTCGTACTGTTGCCGACGAACAGGTATTTTTTCGCGGTCGCGGAAGGTGCCTTCGGCTTGTTGTAGCGGACGTTCAGCTTTTTCGCGGAGGAATCAAACGTTCCGTAAACCTGCCGCACGACCGCCAGCGTCGCGTTGTAGAGCATCGCGCCCTCCATCGCGTGATCCCAGCAGTTCTTGAGGTTGGTTTTTGCGGAAGGGAACGCCACGGCAAAGCCGCCTGCGGGAACGTTGATCGCTTCCTGCACGCACCCTTTCTTTTCGAGCAAGCTCGAGCCCGCTTCGATCAGCCGGCCGTCTTTCGCAAACACGAACAGAAGCGCGGAAGAAAAGTGGTAAGTGATCGAATCGAACGCCTTTTCCGCGTTCGTGTCGTTGGTGTAAACGTAAACGCCGCCCGTAACGTACGGAACGTTGACGTCCGTAACGGTTTCGGTAAAGTTCACGTCGTAGATCGGAACTTCGGGCAGTTCCAATCCGGACGCGGCGACCGCCGTAAAGCAGAGCGGAAGCAGCAAAACTGCCGCCAAGAGAGTGCAAAGCGTTTTTTTCATGGTTTGGCTTCCTTTCGTGGTCTATTTTACGCCTGTATTGTACCATACCGCGCCGAAAAAGTCAAGAAAAAACATAAAAAGAAACGCGGGCAATAAACCCGCGTTCTTAAGGGCGTGCAAATTAGGGAGAGAGGGGCCCGGGGATCGGTCGATTTCGTATCGTCGGCGTACTTGCGTACGGTAGAGACGAAATCGACCGAAGGCAGAAAAAAG
>JAGHTH010000103.1 GCA_018065365.1 Candidatus Coliplasma caballi | reverse complement strand
GGATATCGCATGGTGGGCAGGCGTTGTCTGCGACAAAGACGGCGTTGTCCTCAAACTGCTCGCAAACGGCACGAAATCCGATACGGAGGAAGTTCCCGCAGGCGGTTTCGCAATCGCGATCCATTCCGGCAGCGGCAGAATGACCGCTCTGGAGAAGATCAAAGTCGGCCAGATCGTCACCGTTCACAACGTCCTGATCGACGCAATGCGCGGCTTCGGCGGCACGGCTGCTCTGAAGGATGCGTTCATTACCTACGCAGACGCTCCCACGGCATTCGAAATCGAAATCAACGTCAACGAAAAAGAGATCCTGACCGACGGCACCAAAGACGTATCCGGCAACTGGGGCTCCGGCGCAGGCGAGGATAACGTTCTCCTGATCAAGAACACCCAGTGCAAAGAACTCCCGATGAACGTAACCGTGAAGTACGATCTCGGCGAAACCAAGTCCATTGAAAGCGTTTCGATGTATCTGTATCACTGTGCAAACGTTATGATCGGCTATCCGGAGGGCAAGGCAAAGATCTCCGTTTCTACCGACGGCACGACCTACACCTCTGTCGGCGAATTCGACTTCGCGGCAGCAGAGCTTGCAACCGATAAGTTCGGCACCGTTGAAAACAAGTTCGCGTTTGACGCAGTCGATGCGCGTTACATCAAGGTTGAGTTTGCTGCAGGCAGCAACGAGGCGATCCTCGGCAAGACTCCCGCAGGCGGCAAGATCTATTGGGAATTCGTTTCCATGACCGAATTCGAAGTCGGCGTTGTCAAGGAAGATCCCATCGCGAAGGGCGATATCACCGGCGACGGCAATATCGACGCATTCGACTATCAGATGCTGAAAGCATACGTTCTCAGATCTTATACCGAAGCAACGGCTGATCAGATCGCTCGCATGGATCTGAACGGCGACGAAAGCATCGATGCATTTGACTATCAGATGCTGAAGTGCGTTGTCCTCGGCACCTATCAGTTCGACTGATCCCATTCTTTACGCAAACAGGGGGTTGCCCGTCGGCAACCCCCTTTCCCTTAAAATTTATCTCTTACATGAGAGGTCAAATCAGTTATGAAAACGAAATTTTGGTGCTTCTTCCTTTTGATCGCGCTTTGCTTTTCCGTTCTGGTCGGCTGTGGCGGAGCAGGGGAAGAAAGCAAGGCGGAATCGGAGCCGGCGGAGTCTTCCGAAACGTCGCACGATCCCTCGGAGGATAACGTATTGATCGAAACCGACGAATTCCGCGGCGATACGATCAAAGTATTCTCGGCAGCGGTCAACAGCAGTTATGTGTCCGAAATCGGCAACAACGAGAACAGCGAAACCTGCGCGGAGGTACTCGCAAAAGCGATCGTCGCGCGTACGCAGGCGGTCGAGGAAGCGTATGGCGTTGAAATCGAAGAAACGATCATGGTCGATTCCAAGCGCTACAACGGAACGTTCCTTGCGGCGATCCGCGACGGGCTGATCACGAACACGCTGGAATACGATATCATCTATCCCTGCGTTCTGGACGCGGCGACGATGGCGGCGGAAGGCATTCTGATCGACCTGAATGACGCGCCGGGCATTCGGGTGGAAAACACCTGGTGGAGCCAGACGTTTATTGAAGACACCTCGATCGGTGGGCATACGTACTATCTGACGGGGGATATCGGTCTGCGCGCAAAGAACGCGGCGGGCTGCTACCTGTTCAATAAACAGCTGTTCGACAACAACAATATTCCGTATCCGTACGACGACGTCCGCAATAGGAAATGGACGCTGGACGGGCTGTATTCCATCATCAAGCAGGTGGATATGAGCAACGACCTTGACGGCGACAAAGTCATCACGTATCACGACGATTTCGGCATTGCCGGACAGCGCGGAGACCTTGCGAAAGTGTTCTACGGCGCGGGCGAGCGCATCGCGTCGGTCGGTGCGGACGGGATGCCGACCTTGACGTTCTACAACGAACGCTCGTCGAAAGTGGTCGATGCGATGGTTACGATCATGCAGGACGCGCGGTATTACGTGATCGGCGACGATTTCTTCAATGAATCTTCGACGCCGATGAATATGCTGTTGGACGCGTTCAAAGCAGATCACTGCCTGTTCTATTCCGGCAGCATGGAAGACGCGCTGAAACTCGGCGACATGGAAAGCGAATTCGGAATTCTTCCGACCCCGATGTTCGATTTGGAACAGGGAACGTACTACACCTCGACGGGCGCGTGGTCCACCAACGCCTATTGCATTCCGTCCGGGATCGGTGAAGACCGCGAATACCGCGGCGAAGTCATTCTGGACGCACTCGGCAGCTGTTCCGTCGATACGGTCGCGACCGCGTACTACGACGTGGTGCTGCAATACCAGAAACTTCGTTCGCAGGACGACGTGGATATGCTGAAGATCATCACGGAAAACATCGGCTCGGATCTCGGATCGGTTTACAGCATCGGCGGACTTTCGACCGTGCTTTCCAACCTGACCAAGCAGGCACCCGGCACCATGACTTCCGCGTATGATGCCGCATCCGGAAAAGCGCAAGAGGACATCGAAAACCTGATCGCAGCATTCCGTTAATCGTTTCAAAACAAAAAAATCGGCGAATGGGAATCTTCCCGTCTGCCGTTTTCTTTTTGTATTCAGTTCACGGCATCGGGCGGTGCCGCTTTGTCGCCGTACTGCTTGTGCAGCATTTCTTCGACTTCCTCGACCGTCGCGTCGAAATAGTTGGTGTACAATTCGCCGCCGGTTTTGAGTTTGTCCCACGAGAGCTCGCAGCTGTCGGAAAGCTCGTAGAGCCGGCAGCAGACGTAAAGCCCTTCGGGATTGGTGTATTCGCATTCGTATTCGTAGGAAATCTCCTCGGCGATCTGATAGGATTCCTCGACGTCTTTCGCTTTGATGAACAGGATCCGTTCCGCCCAGCTGGAACGGGGAAGCATGGCTCCGCCCGGCTCGTAGTACGTCAGCTGAAACATACATTTGACGGCAAACCGTTTCAAATCCATTTTTCGCACCTCCCGATTGTGTAAAACAAACGTTTCTTCTACGGAGTATAGCACGCGCGAAGCAAAAAGTCAATGAAAAAACAAAAAAGCGCGGTCTTTTTTTGATTATTTTTGAAAAACCTATTGCAAAATAAGAAAAAGTGTGTTACAATAGCAAAGCGCCTAAAAAGGCGACAAAATAATTCACACACCGTTTCTGCGTTCGGGCTCGGGTTCGGCGCAAGCCGCGGCAGGAACGCAAAAGCCAAAAACGGTGGCGGGTAAAACCCGAAGAAAAGGAGAAAAACCATGGCAGTCGTATCTATGAAACAGCTTCTGGAGGCCGGCGTACACTTCGGCCACCAGACGAGAAGATGGAATCCGAAAATGGCGGAATACATCTTCACCGAACGCAACGGCATTTACATCATCGATCTGCAGAAGACCGTGAAGAAGATCGAAGAAGCGTATATGTTCGTTCGTCAGATCGCAGCAGACGGCGGAAACATTCTGTTCGTCGGCACCAAGAAACAGGCGCAGGACGCTATCCGTGAGGAAGCGCTCCGCTGCGAACAGTTCTATGTCAACACCCGTTGGCTCGGCGGGATGATGACCAACTTCAAGACCATCAAGAAGTCGATCGCCAAACTCAACAATCTGCAGAAGATGGCAGAAGACGGCACGTTCGATCTTCTTCCCAAGAAAGAAGTCGTTCTGCTGACCAAAGAGACCGCTGACCTCGAGAAGAACCTCGGCGGTATCAAAGACATGAAGAATCTTCCTTCCGCGATTTTCGTGGTCGATCCCAAAAAGGAAACCAACGCGGTTGAAGAAGCAAGAAAACTCGGCATCCCGGTCATCGCGATCGTTGATACCAACTGCGATCCTGACCTGATCGACTACGTGATTCCGGGCAACGACGACGCGATCCGCGCGATCAAACTGATCGCTTCCGTGATGGCTGACGCCGTTCTCGAAAGCAAACAGGGCGAACAGTTTACCGATTCCACCGAAGAAGCAGCTCCCGCAGAGGCAGCTGAATAATCGAGGAAGTATTTGACAGGAGGATAAGATTATGGCAGAGATTTCCGCAAAGGACGTCATGGAACTGCGCAAAAAGACCGGCGCCGGCATGATGGAATGCAAAAAAGCACTGGTTGCTGCAAACGGCGATTTTGACGAGGCGATCAAAGTGCTTCGTGAAAAGGGTGTTGCCGTTGCGGCAAAGAAAGCAGACAGAGTCGCGGCAGAAGGTGTCGTTGACGTTCTGACTGTTGACGGCGTAACCGCAATCGTCGAAGTCAACGCTGAGACCGACTTCGTCGCAAAGAACGCGACGTTCCGCGAATTCGTGCAGGGCATTCTGCGCACGATCGTTGCGAACAAACCCGCAGACCTTACCGCTCTGATGGCGCTGCCCTTTGACGGCGGCGAAATGAACGTCGAAGCGGCGCTCAAAGACAAGATCTTTACCATCGGCGAGAATATGTCGATTCGCCGTTTTGAACTCGTGGAAGGCGTTGCAGGCACTTACGTGCATGGCGGCGGCGCTTCCGGCTGCGTTGCAAAATTCAACGTTGAGGGCGGCGTGGAAAACAAACCCGAATTCGCCGAATTCGCAAAGAACATCTGCATGCAGATCGTTGCGATGAACCCGACCTACGTTTGCGAGAAGTGCGTTCCCGCATCCGTCCTTGCAAGCGAAAAAGAGATCGCTCTTACCCAAATCAACAACGATCCCGCTCGTGCTTCCAAGCCCGACGCGATCAAAGAGAAGATGATCGAGGGTTCGCTCCGTAAGTTCTACGAGAACTCCTGCCTGCTCCACCAGGGCTACGTCAAGGAAGACAAGATGACCGTTGCACAGTACGTGGAAGCAACCGGCAAAGAACTCGGCGGCAAGATCTCCGTTGCATCTTTCGTGAAATACGAGAGAGGCGAGGGCATCGAGAAGCGCGAAGACGATTTCGCGGGCGAGATCGAAAAACTGGTCAAAGGTTAATTCTCAAAACTTTGATAAAACAAAAAATGCGGAACTTCCGCATTTTTTGTTTGCGTTTTTTTGATAAAAACAAAGGAGAGGCGATTACCTCTCCTTTTGTGCTGTCTTTTAGTATTTCAGCGTTCCGAGAACGATCGATTTGACCATCATATAGTCGAACGCGTCGATCGCAAGATCTTCGTTGACGTCGGCGTGTGCTTTCTCCACGGGGGAGAGCTTGTAGGAGCCCAGCACGGACGCTTTTAGCATCTGGTAGTCGAATGCCTCGACACTGCCGCTGCTGTTCACGTCGCCTTTCGGAAGCTTGCTGCCGCCGTTCAGGGAAAGACAGAGGAACGCTTCGCTTTCCATTCCGGTGATCGCGCCCTTTTCGGACGACAGCGCGTCTTTGGAAGCGACGGTGGGGGATCCGAACGAAACCGTTACGGAGGTCAGATCAGCGTTCTTGTTCAGCGGGCGGAACGCCAGCACGAACAACGTTCCCGTGGTCTTTTTACGGTTGGAAGCGCTTCCGGACGCAACGGTCAGCGAACCGGACGATACGCGGGTAAGGTTGACGGAATGTCCGGTGTCCTCGATCATGGTAAGTCCCATACCGAAATGGTCGGAGAACCAGCATCCGTCTTCCGTTCCGTCCGTTACCAGCTGCAACGCGGCGGGATCCCAGGTAACCGTCATCACGTAGGTCGAGAATCCCGAATGGCTGCCGCCGAGCGTCAACCCGACCGCGACTCCGAACGTGTCGGACGTTTTGCCGGTGTAGGAAATGGAAGTGCTTTTCACTTTGAGTTGGGGAGCGGTCTGCCCGCTCGCCGCCGAAACACCGCATACCGTTGCCGAAAGCAACAGAACGGCGGTCAAAATCAATGCAATGAGGTTTTTCATACTGCGTTTCCTTTATTCGTAAAGATTGTAGTTACCGAGAACGTGCGCCTTGACGATCTGGTAGTCAAACGCATCAATGGAGGTGTCGTCGTTGACATTGCATGCTTTCTGCTGCAGTTCGTTGAATTCGAGCGTTTTCAACACGCAGCACTTGAGCATCTGATAGTCGAACGCATCGACTGCGCCGTCGCCGTTGACGTCGCCTTTTACGATCACGGTCGCTTCAATGCTGCCGTAAACGACTTTCGTCCCCGTTCCGATCAACGCCTTGTCGGAGGTGATCTCTTTGCCGGATTCGTCGTAGAGCTTGATCGACTCGCTGCCGGCGAAGTTGGAAAGGAAGTCTGCTTTGGCTGTCTTTTCGGGAACATTGGTAACGAGATCGCCTTCCAGTTCATAGGAGGAGGTGTCCTGAAGCAGCAGCGTGGGGATCTCGCCGACCACAACGGTAATCGGCTGGGTGTAAAGCGTGTATTCGGTGCTGTTCGGAAGCTTGGTGGTGTAGGACAGCATAAAGGTCGCTTGTCCGCCGTCCTGCAGACCCTTGACGGTGCCGTCTTTTCCGAACTCGACTACGCCGTGGTTATCCAGAACGATGAGTTCGGCGTTCTTGGTAACGTCTGTTGTAACTCTGCCGTAGGTGGTGCTTGTCAATTTATAGGAAGCCGTCTTTCCGTTTTCCACGTAGATCGTTTTCGGCGCGGTAATCTTCTTGACGGTGTTCTTGAGCGTCGTGATGCCGTTGGTGGTCATGCCGTTCATACCGCTCAAGAAGTTGGTGCAGACCTGCGAAACGGTGGAGGAGGAGTAAGTCCAGCTCCAGATCGTCAGACCGCGGTCGTTCGCGTCGCGGATGAATTCGGGCGTGATGCCGGAGTAATTCAGAGCCAGCGTCGAATGGTAGGACAGCGCACGCGTCTGGCATTCCTTGTAGGAATTGAGGATCGCTTCGATCTCGGAAGCGTCGCCGCCGCCCGCCGTGCCGTTGAGGTCGCCGGTCGAAACGTTGAGGTACTGCTTTGCTTTGGTCAGCTGCGTTTCCGAAAAACTGATGAACATGACCTGATCTTCCATGCCGTACCGCTTGATCATCGCGATTGCGTCGGGCGCGAGCTTCGCCTGCGAGGATTTCAGTTCGCACAGGATCTTCACGTCTTTGTCCTTGCAGTATTGCAGGAGTTGTTCAAAGGTCGGGATGACCTCGTCCGTGACTTTTCCGGAAGAATTTTTCAAACGGTATTTGAGCAGCTGCTCGTAGGTCATATTCGCGATGGAACCGGTACCGTTGAACGTGCGGTCGATCGTGCCGTCGTGGCAGATGACCAGAACGCCGTCGGAGGTCAGATGAATGTCGCATTCCAGCTGGTCTGCGCCGTTTTCATAACCGGCTTTGAACGCCGCCATGGAGTTCTCGGGCACGGACGCGAAATAACCTCTGTGCGCCGTCCAGACGGGTGTGCGGGTAATCGAATTCTTTTTGGAAAACACCGTCGTCTGTACTTCGGCGATCAGCGCGGGATTGTCGGAAACGACCGCGTTCGCGCCGGAAGCGATCAGCCAAGCGGCAGATTCATCGGAAGAAATGCCGGTGCCGCAAGCCCAGACCGCCAGCTCGTAGATCTGGAACGCCGCGACGGTTTCTTTGGTCGCCAGCCCGTAGGGAAGCAGAACACCCTGCGCGTATGCGCCGGCTGCTTTCTCGTACAGTGCGTAAACGTCTCTCGCGCTTGTTTCCGCGGTGTAATCGAGGAGAGCGCGGATGACCGTCTTTTTCTTGTTTCTCGCCGCTTTGACGACGGCGGGATCGACGGAAATGACGACCGCTTCGGGAACTTTGGTGGAATCGAGTGCCGTCGCGAGCAGATCGACCTGTGCGGTCTTGTCGAAACAGAACTCGGCGATCACGTTCTTCTCGGCGCACTTGGTCAGCATTTCGCCGAGCTGCGTTGCCGTAACGGTCTTGCCGTACAGGTCAATGACCGCACCTGCGGGAAGCACGCTTGCCCCGAGCACTTCATCCAGCGCTTCGGGAGTCGTGAACGCGTGGTTGGAAACGTAGTTCGCAACGTTGCTTTCGGTACGGTTGAGAGAGGTGTTGACCAGTTCCGGCTTGACCGTGGGACGAATCGGTTTTTCCGCCTGCACGGTTACTTTGACGGAATCAATATTCATGATACCGTAGTTGGTACCGAAGCCGATGGCGCCGGTCGCGTGTGCCGTGGCGGTGTCGGTGTAGAACACCTGCTCGCCGTCGAGCAGATACTGCACGGTGTTCTTGAACGCCTTGACGGTGAGTTCGTGGTAAACGCCGGGCTGCGTCATGTTGAGCGTGTAAGATTTATTGGTAATGACGTTCCAGCCGTCCGAACTTGTACGCTCCGCAAACTCGATCGTGGAGGAAGTGGTGTTTGCGCGGACGCACATATGATAGAACGGATAATAGCGCTTTCCGGAGGAGGTGTACTTTTCGCCGCAGCGATAGATGATCGAACACCATCTGGAAGTGTCTTTTACGTCCGTTTCGGTGACTTTCGCGGTGATCGTGTAGTCGCCGAAGCTGTTGAACCAATCGGGAAGCAATGTCTGCTGGATCTCGATCGCCTTGGCTTTGATGGCGTCGATGTGCAGTGCGCCGTCCGAAACGGTAATCGTTCCGCCCGTTACGTTCTTCCAGCCCTCTTTTTCGAGGTCAGCCCACGAGCCGCTCGAAAAGTCGTTCTCGTACAGAACGTATTCGGTTTCCGCGGGGGCTTTCGCAACGACGAATATATCCTTGTTTTCGCCCTTCGAACTTGCGATCAGCTTGGTAACGCCCTTTGCTGCGGGTGTGAACGTGGTGATCGCTTTTTCGCCGTCGGACCAGTCGATCGTCGAGGCGGCAACGCCTCCGAACTCTACGGCGTACAGCGAAAGATTGATCGTTTCGCCCGCGTCCGCGAGAATGACGGGGTTGGATGCCGCGATCGTTACGATCTCGGGAACGGATGTCGCTTGTGCGGGGATCGCCGTAAACGCCGTCGCCATCAGAGCGAGCAGCAGAACGGCTGCGAGAATGCGCTTTGCTTTCATAACGGATCTCCTTTTATTTTCTTGACACTATATTATTTCGTAATTTTGCCCGCCTCAACCATATCCATGGCGTCGGCAATGACGATGTTCGCTTTTTTCAGCGCGATTTCCGCGATCTCGGGGGTGCATCCGGTCTTCTGACAGATCATACGGATCGCGCGCGCGACGAGCTTTTTGTTTGAGGGGATCATGTACGCCATAAAGTTGCCTCTGACTCTGCCGTAACGCACCATCGCGCCGGTCGAGAGCATATTGAGGATCATCTTCTGTGCCGTTCCCGCTTTCATACGGGTGGAGCCGTTGATGACCTCGGGGCCGACTTCCGCGATAATAGCGAGGTCGGAGAGGGGAATCAGGTCGCTGTTTTTGTTGCAGGAAATGCAGATCGTTTTGCTGCCCGCGTCGCGCGCGGCTTTGAGCGCGCCCTTGACGCAGTTTGCCGATCCGCTGGCGGAGATCGCGACGAGAATGTCGTTCTTTCCGTAACCGTACTGTACCCGCATGACCGACGCGATGCTGTCAAAATCGTCCTCGGCGTCTTCCGACGGGGTAATGATCGCGGAATAGCCGCCTGCCATCAGACCGATCACGCGGTCTTTCAATCCGTAGGTGGGAGGGATCTCCGAAGCGTCCACGACGCCGAGCCGTCCCGAAGTTCCCGCGCCGCAATAGAACACGCGGCCACCTGCATAAAGCGACTCCGCCATCCATTCAATGCCGGTCGCGATTTCTGGCAGGCATTTTTCCACGGCGAACGCCACCGTCTTGTCTTCTTCGTTGATACATTTCGCGATCTCGATCGCGCTCATCTTGTCGATCTGCTCGGTCGAGGCGTTTCTGCTCTCGGTCGCCAGCGTACTGAAATCTGTCATTGCAAAACTCCTTTTCCGCCCGGTTTTCCGCAAATGTGTCGCCGGACACTCTTACCTTTTTTCATTTTATCACATCCTCTTATTTTTGTCAATCGTTTCGGACAGTTTCTCTATGAAAAATGACGGGAAAACCTTGACAAAAAAAGCGCGATATGGTACTATGAAACATAGAAAGAGTCGGTTTGAGAGGAGTACGGAACTGCCATGCCGGAAAACGAAAAACGCGAGCGCATCAGCGTCATGGTGCCTTGCTACAATGAGGAAGAAGCATTGCCTTTGTTTTTTGCGGAAATCCGTAAAGTCATGGCGGCAATGTCGGACTATGACTTCGAGGTCATTTTCATCGACGACGGCTCCAAAGACGGAACGCTCGGACTATTGCGCGAGGCGGCAAAAGTGGACGGGAGATTCCGCTACGTTTCCTTTTCCCGCAATTTCGGAAAAGAGGCCGGAATGTACGCCGCGTTGAAAGAATCGACCGGCGATTACGTCGTGTATATGGACGCGGACTTGCAGGATCCGCCGACGCTTTTGCCCGAAATGATGTGCATTCTCAAAGAAAAGGGATGCGACAGCGTCGGAACGCGGCGTTCTTCCCGCAAAGGAGAACCGCCGATCCGCAGCTTCTTCGCAAACGTGTTCTATAAATTCATCAATCGCATTTCCGACGTCCGTCTGGTGCCTGCCGCGCGGGATTACCGCCTGATGACGCGCAGAATGGCGGACGCGATCCTCTCGCTCTGCGAATACAACCGTTTTTCCAAAGGCATTTTCGAGTGGGTGGGCTTCCGCACCGAATGGATCGCCTACGAGAATATCGAGCGCAGCGCCGGAAAGACCAAGTTCTCGTTCTGGAAACTGTTCAAGTATTCGGTGGAATGTATCGTCGCGTTTTCGACGGCACCGCTGGCGTTCGCTTCGATCATGGGACTATTGCTCTGCCTGCTCGCTTTTATCGGCATCATCATCGTCATCGTGCGGAATCTGCTCGGCGCCACGGCGGCGTTCGGTTGGGCTTCCACGATGTGCGTGATCCTGTTTGTCGGCGGCGCGCTGGAATTTTCGATCGGCATTCTCGGCGTGTATCTGTCGAAGACCTATCTGGAAAGCAAGAAACGTCCGCTGTATCTCGCCGCGGAAACCGAGAAAGATCTTCCCGAAAGAAAGGAAAACGAAAGCGATGTTCGGTCTTAAAAAGAAAGACAAGCCGCCCAAGAATACCGACAGCCCGGAATTCCGTCGCTGGATGGCGGAAAAGCTGGACGGCAGAAGCTTGCGCTATATCCTCGAACGCGACGCGAACGGCACCGACACCGTGATCGCCAAAGGCGGTGTGCTGTCGAATTTCGAGGGCAAATTCTGCGTGATCAGCGGCGAAAAGACGCTGTTCTGCACGCCGACGGAAGACCTGCACGCGTGGGAATTTCTCTCGCTGGAGGGCGCGACGCTGACCGGGATCGACGAGATCACGGGCAAGGAACGCACGATTCTGGCGTACTACAAATATTACAGAGATTAAAAAAACAAAATAAAGCAATTCGGAGGAAAACATCATGGGCAAAAAACTGAGAATCGGGATCATCGGGTGCGGCGGTATCGCCAACGGCAAGCACCTGCCCGCATTGAAGACCTGTTCCGACCTGGCGGAGATCGTGTATTTCTGCGACCTCGTGGAAGAACGCGCACAGAAAGCCGCGAAAGAATACGGCATTCCGGGCGCCAAGGTCTGCACCGACTATAAGGAACTGATCGCCGATCCGACGATCGACGTGGTTCACGTCTGCACGCCGAACCGCTCGCATAGCTTTATTACCGTGGACGCGCTGGAAGCCGGCAAGCACGTGATGTGCGAAAAGCCCATGGCGATCAACGCCGAAGAAGCGAAAAAGATGGTCGATGCGGCAAAACGCACCGGCAAAAAACTGACGATCGGCTATCAGAATCGCCAGAGAAACGACGCGCTGTATATCAAAAAAGAGTGCGAGGACGGTACGCTCGGCGAGATCTATTACGCAAAAGCAACGGCGCTGCGCCGCAGAGCCGTTCCGACCTGGGGCGTGTTTATGAACGAATACGAACAGGGCGGCGGTCCGCTGATCGACATCGGTACGCACGCGCTTGATCTGACGCTCTGGTGTATGAACAACTACAAACCGAAGTATTGCGTCGGCACGGTCTATCACAAGCTCGGCGAGAAATTCCCGACCGGCAACGCTTGGGGAGATTGGAAGCCCGGCGATCTGACCACGGAAGATTCCGCGTTCGGCTTTATCGTCATGGAAAACGGCGCGACCATCGTTCTGGAATCGAGCTGGGCGCTGAATATGGTGGATACCCGCGAAGCGATCACGACGCTCTGCGGAACGGACGGCGGCGCGGATATGCTGGACGGCGTTCGTATCAACGGCATCCGTAACGGCAGACAGTATGTGCTGAAACCCGACCTGAACGCCGGCGGTGTCGCGTTCTACGAGGGCGCAGGCAACGGCAAACCCGAGGACAGAGAGGCGAGAAACTGGCTGAACGCCGTGCTGAACGACACCGATCCGTTCGTTCTGCCCGAGCAGGCGTATTGCGTCAGCCGGATCCTCGGCGGTATCTACGAGTCCGCGAAGACCGGGAAACCCTACTATTTCGACTGATCGTCGGATAGAAAAGGAGCTTTGGTATGAAATTAGGTGTGATCACGGTCCTGTTTGGCGATCGCCCGCTCGGCGAGACGCTGGATTATCTGAAATCTCTCGGCATTGAAGAACTTGAAGTCGGTGCGGGCGGTTATCC
>JAGHTH010000118.1 GCA_018065365.1 Candidatus Coliplasma caballi | reverse complement strand
TGAGTTTCCCCAACAGAATCGAACCTTGTTTTTCACTTCACCAATTTTTATCGTACAGTGCCTCGGGGACAGTGTCTGTCCAACCAATATAAAATGCCGTCGCATCCCCGATGTTATTTTTTTGAATTTCATATTCCTGATGTAGCATAATATCCTTCGAAAAAACCCTTTCTGCGATTTCTTTTCTTGCACGAGGAGTATAAAAATCTTCTGCGCCAAAAAGGTGAAGCATCTCATGTGCGATTACAGAAGACTGTCCGCCTCTGATTGCGCTCTCCTTATTACTTCCCCTATCATACGCAAAGATCAGACAATGTTCTCTTATGTTATAGTCATCATAACCCCGTTTGGGGTTAAGAGCATACGATGTTCCATCTTTGTTAAAAATGGCAAAAGAAACAATCTCCTCTGTTTGAAATTGTCTTCGATATTCATCAAGCATTTTTTTGTCCGATGCGTATCCCAATCCAAGACTTGCTTTCCACAATACGTCTCCTGTAGCATAGCCTGTCTCTTTAACACTCTCTATCACTTCGTCATCATAATATAACCCAGAATGAATATATCCAATCTCCATTGACAGGGATACGTTATGATTTTGCGCTTGTTTTTCCATAAAATCAAGTGCGGGCTTTACCTCAAATTCAGTAAATTTTGTGATTTCATCTTCGGTCCAAAAGCTTTCAAAATCGTCCATATAAAGTAATATCACTATCACCTTACCACTCAGCTGCTTACAGTTTCCTAAATCAAAATCCTCTCGCATCAGATTGATTTTATCCATATCCTCTGTAGAATTTTGACTCTCCGTTGCTTCCGTGGTTGGTTTTGAAGAGGAATCGATGTTTTCAATCAGCTTTTCTTCCGTTCCCGGAGATGAATTTTCAGGTTCTTCGACACTACTATTACATGAATTGCAAAACAAAAGAATAAAAGTCAAAATTATAGCAATTATGAAAATGAAAATTTTTCTGCTCATAAAATTTCTCGCCCCCTTTCTTTGTTTTTATTATATCACAAAAGTTCTACAAATTCAACATGTTCTTCTAAAGTCGCAGGTTCAAGTCCAAAAGGTCGGGGAAAAGGTGCAATGGTGAAAGGGGGTTGTTTTTTACCCCTAAAAGCACGAAAAGCCCTTGAAAATCAAGGACTTTTGTGTTGAGGTGCAAAATTGTTGCACCATTACGGGAATCAGTCCTGCTCGCCCCAGAGCATCGCGCACCTGACGGCTTTGTGCCAGCCCTTGATAAGCGCGTTGCGCTTGGATTCCTCCATTTTGGGCGTGAACACCTTGTCAACTTCCCAGTTATGACGGAGATCCTCTTTGCCCGACCAGTACCCGACCGCAAGTCCGGCGAGATAAGCGGCACCGAGCGCCGTGGTCTCGATCGTGTTGGGACGGTAAACGTCGCAGGCAAGAATGTCGGATTGGAACTGCATCAGATAGCCGTTCGAGCAGGCGCCGCCATCGACCTTCAGCCCTTTGACCTTGTATCCGGCGTCCTGTTCCATGGCGCGCAGCGTGTCCAGCGTTTCGTACGCGATCGACTCGAGCGTCGCTTTGACGAGATGCGCTCTCGAAAAGCCGCGTGTGATGCCGACGATCGTGCCGCGTGCGTCCTGATTCCAGTACGGCGCACCGAGACCCGTAAACGCCGGAACGACGTATGCGCCGGCGGTGTCGGGGGTTTCCGCGGCGAAATGTTCGCTCTCCGGTGCGGAAGCGATGACGCGGAGCTGATCTCTCAGCCATTGAATTGCCGCGCCCGCAACGAAAATACTGCCTTCCAGCGCGTAGTCGGGATGGTCGTCCGTTCCCGCGCAGATGGTCGTGATCAGACCGTTTTTACTGCGAACAAGCTCGTTGCCGGTGTTCAGCAGCATAAAGCAGCCGGTGCCGGAGGTGTTCTTCATGTCGCCCTTGTCAAAGCAGCATTGCCCGAACAGCGCACCTTGCTGATCGCCTGCCGCGCCCGCGATCGGGATCGCGCCGCCGAACAGTTTCTCGTCGGTGTAACCGTAGATCGTCGGGGAGGGCTTGACTTCGGGAAGCATCGACGCGGGGACGCCGAGCATATCCAACAGTTCCTGATCCCACGAGAGCGTCTTGATGTTAAACAGCATCGTGCGGCTTGCGTTGGTATAGTCGGTTACGTGGACTTTTCCGCCCGTCAGGTTCCAGATCAGCCAGGTATCGATCGTACCGAACAGCAATTCACCGTTTTCCGCTTTCTCTCTTGCACCCGGAACGTTGTCGAGCAGCCATTTGATCTTGGTGCCGGAGAAATACGCGTCGGGGATCAACCCGGTTTTTTCCTGGATCATGCCCGTCTTCTCCTCATCGACGAGACGGTCAACAAGGTCGGAAGTACGGCGACATTGCCAGACGATCGCGTTGTAGATCGGTTTCCCGGTCGCTTTTTCCCAAACCACCGTCGTTTCACGCTGGTTGGTAATGCCGATCGCGGCGATATTCTCCGCGGAAAGACCTGCCTTTTCGATCGCGTCGCGAACGACCGTAAACACGGTGTCGCGGATCTCTTTGGGGTCGTGTTCCACCCAACCCGGCTGCGGGAAGATCTGACGGATCTCGCGCTGCGACACGGCGGTGAAATTTCCCCATTTGTCAAAAATCATGCAGCGGGAACTCGTGGTCCCCTGATCGATTGCGAGAATATACTGTTTCATGCTCTGACTCCTTTGATGGCGGAAGTGATCCATTCCAGAAGATCGCCGTAAACGGTTTCGCGGCCGACTTCGTTCAGGATCTCATGCCTGAATGAAGGATAATATTTGACTTGCAAGTTCCGGATCCCGAGATCCGAATACAGTTTTTTTGCTTTTTCAACGCCTTTTCCGAAACCGCCGACGGCGTCCATTTTGCCGGAAACGAATAAGACCGGCAGAGAAGACGGCGTTTTCGAAATCAGCGAGCGATTCTGCGCCCCACGGATGCTCTCAAACATCTCGTGGTACCCGTTGACGGGGAAATGAAAGCCGCAGATCGGGGAATTGACGTAAGCATCGACCTCTGCCTGATCGCTGTTCAGCCAATCGTAAGCGGTTCTCGCGGGGGAGAACGCCTTGTTGTATCCGCCGATCGAAAGTTTTTCGATCAGAGGACTCGCGTAGTTCTGCCCTTTGATCTTTCCGAGTACGGAGCAAATGGCTTTTCCGACGTTCAGAACGATGCCCGGCTGGGATCCCGTTCCCATAACGATGACACCGGCAAGCTCGTCCCCGTATAAAGCGCCGTATTCGCGCACGAAGAACGACCCCATGCTGTGTCCGAGGAAGAAAAACGGCACGGACGGAAATTCCTCCTGCATTTTCTTCTGCAGGACGTGAAGATCCTCGAGAACGACTTTGTTCCCGTTTTCTCCCAGAACGCCCATTTGGTCTTCCGAACGGATGGACCCGCCGTGTCCGGGCAGATCGGGACCGACGACGGCAATGTCGTGCGCGGTCAGGTATTCTGCAAACCGTTCGTATCTGCCGATATGCTCAACCATTCCGTGAATGATCTCCAATACCGCGATACAGTCGCCGTCGGGCTTCCAGCAGACCGCGTGCAGTTTGTTGCTTCCGTCTGAGGAAGGATAAAAGAATTCTGTCTTTTCCACGATGCTTCCTTTCTGTTTTTTCGAACGTCTTATACTTTGAACATCAATTCGGAGTAGGTCGGCATAGGCCAACGGTCAGAGGGCATATGCTTTTCCGCTTCGTCGGCGGAAGCGCGGATCCGATCCATCAGCGCGAGTACCTCGTCGTGATAGCGGAACGCCGAAGTCAGAGCGTCGGGCTGCTTTGCGGCGCGCGCAAGGGCGGACTCCAGCATTTGCAGATCGTCGGCAACGGAATCGCAAAGCTTTTTGAGCAATTCCTTTTCTTCCGCGCCGTAACGGGTCTCGGTGCAGAGATCGCCGATGTAAGCGTTGACCGCAGGCAGAATGTCCTGTCTGGCGAGCTTGATGACGGTGCGTGCCTCGATCCCGACGGTTTTGCAGTAATTTTCAAGAGAGATCTCGTAGCGGGACGTGATTTCTTCCTTGGTGTAGATCCCGTGCCGCTCAAAGAGGTCGATGTTTTTCTTTTCCAACATCTGCGGCAGACAGTCCGGTGTGGACTTGAGATTGAGAAGACCGCGGGAAGCGGCTTCTTTCTCCCATTCTTCCGAATAGCCGTTGCCGTTGAAGATGATCCGACCGTGCTCGCGGAGCGCCTGCAAAAGCAGCTTTTTGGTACACGCCATCAGATCGTCGGCTTTTTCCAGTTCGTCGGCAAAACGGCAGAGAACGTCCGCGACGGCGGTATTCAGCACGGTGTTGGACGTCGCGATGTTCTGCGACGCGCCGAGCATACGGAATTCGAACTTGTTTCCCGTAAACGCAAACGGCGACGTGCGGTTGCGGTCGGTATTGTCCCGCGGGAACGAGGGAACGGCGTGAATGCCGAACTCCATTTCGGAAGCGGGAATTCCTTTGTACGGGGTGCCGTTTTCCAGCGCCTCGAGAATGGCGGTCAGTTCGTCGCCCAAGAACATGGAAAGAATGGCGGGCGGTGCTTCGTCGCCGCCGAGACGGTGGTCGTTTCCGGCGGAAGCCACGGACACGCGAAGCAGCCCCTGGTATTCATCGACCGCCGTAATGACGGCTGCCAAGAACAGCAGAAACTGCGCGTTGTCGGAGGGTGTCTGCCCGGGATCCAACAGATTCTTTCCCGTGTTGGTGGAAAGCGACCAGTTGTTGTGCTTGCCCGAGCTGTTGACGCCCAGAAAGGGTTTTTCGTGCAGCAGGCAGATCAGCCCGTGCCGCGAGGCGACGGTGCGCATCATTTCCATGGTCAGATGGTTTGCGTCCACGGCGATGTTCGCGGAAGTAAAGATCGGCGCGAGTTCGTGCTGAGCGGGGGCGGTCTCGTTGTGCTTGGTTTTGGCGAGTACGCCGAGCTTCCACAGCTCCTCGTCCAGATCTTTCATGAACGCCGCGATGCGCGGCTTGATCGAGCCGAAATAATGGTCGTCGAGTTCCTGCCCTTTGGGAGCGGGCGCGCCGAACAGCGTCCTGCCGGTAAACAGCAGGTCTTTGCGTCCGAGGTAGTATTGCCGGTCGATCAGGAAATATTCTTGCTCCGGTCCGACCGTCGTGATGACCGAGGAAGCCGTTTTGTCGCCGAACAGACGGACGACGCGGAGCGCTTCCTTGCTGATCTTGTCCATGGAACGCAAAAGCGGCGTTTTGGTGTCCAGCGTGTGTCCGCCGTAGGAACAGAACACCGACGGGATATAGAGCGTTCCGCTCTTGATGAACGCGG
>JAGHTH010000149.1 GCA_018065365.1 Candidatus Coliplasma caballi | reverse complement strand
AGTCCCGCCGAGGTGGTCAGCCCTTTGATCTGGTTGCGCGAGTTGAACAGGATCGAGTTGACGCAGATGATCGCGATCGCGAGGATCGACGCGGCGGAAATCAGATAGAGGTGGAGCGTTCCGTCGGAAGCGAGGAACTGGTCCAACAGCATGGCGAGCGTCGAAGCGAGCGACACCAGAATGAAGGTGCGCAGTCCGGCGGCGTGGCGCTTGCTCGACCGTTCCCAGCCGATGACGGCGGCAAGCACGATCGAAAGCGCGATGCGAAGGATGATCGAGCCGAGGTTCAAGCCAAGCACCCAATCTCCGAGAATTTTTGCTAAATAATCGTTGGCAGGCATAGGTTACAATCCTCTCTTTCTGTTGCGCTGCAGGTGGAACTGCCGCTCCAAAAGCATTTGCTCCTCGGCGGCTTCGGTAAACGCCTGCTCGTTTTCTTCGTTTGGGGTGGGGTGCGCCGGGATCTCGTCCTGGATCTTGCGGATGCGCTCGACCAGTAGTTCGACCGTCGTTTTGGGCTTTCCGTCGGGGGTGAATTCTTCCACGGGGGCAAGGTCTTCCAACTTGTTGGAGTACGAGCCGGAAAGGTAGAGCGAAAGTTTCGCACAAGCCGGGCCGATCAGTTCGTACAGGACGCTCGAAGCGAGGATGATCGTTTCAAGCGCTTCTCCGGTCTGTCCGCCGAGCGTTCTCGCGCCCAGCGCGGCAAGTCCGATCGCGACGCCTGCCTGCGGGATCAATGCGAACCCGAGGAAGTTGCGGACTTTCGGGGGCTTTCCGGCAAAGAAGCAGCCACCGAACGCGCCGAGGTATTTCCCGCCGATACGGACGGCGAAATAGACCACGCCGACCACCAGAAGCGGCACGCCGCCGATCGACGCGGCGGTCGAAACGAGGGCGTCCAATTTGAAGTTCAAGCCCGAACGGACGAAGAACAGAAGCAGGATCGGGGGTGTCCAATAGCCGAGCTGCTTGAACAGTTTTCCGTCGTCGGTCAGGTTGATATAGACCGTTCCCATCGACATACAGCCGAGCAGAGGGGAAACGTCCAGCAGCGTGCAGACACCGCAGAACGCGAACAGCGTCGCGACCGAAATGATCAGACGGTTGTCCGTCGAGCGCTTTTTGAGCAGCAAGCCCATGAAGAAGCCGAACACGGCACCGCGCGCAAGCACGCCGATGTTGGTCAAGAACGGCAGGATGATGTCGCCGGCGCGAACCGTTCCGCCCGTTGCGGACGCGACCGCCACCGAAATGGCGATCGAATACGCCAACAAGCCCACGAGGTCGTCGAGCGCCACGACTTGCAGCAGGGTATCGACGAAATCGCCTTTGGCGCCGGTCTGCCGGATCGTCATCAGCGTGGAAGCGGGCGCCGTCGCGGCTGCCAGAGCGGCAAGCACGATCGAAAACGGAAGCCCGAGTTTCAGCACCCAGAACATGACGGAGAACACCAGAAGCGAGGCGACGAGCGATTCGAGCAGCGTGATCACGATGACCTTTGCGCCGTTCTTTTTCAGAACGTCAAAGCGGAAGAATTCTCCCGCCGAAAAGGCGATGAACGCCAGCGCGATGTCGGAAAGGAAGTCCGTCCCTTCGACGATGGCCTGCGGGATCGCGTCCAGCAGGTAAGGCCCGAGCAGGATGCCCGTGAGGATGTACGCCGTAACGTTCGGGAGCCGGAGCAGCTTGGTCAGACGCGTCATCAGAAAGCCGCAGAACAGCATCAGCGCGATCGAGATGATCGTCGCGGAAGCAGGCGAGGAGCGGGCGAAAAATTCTTGCAGATGCAATTCAAACAGTCCTTTTTTGATCAGGATAGGGGAACGGAAGACGGGGTTTCGTCATAGAGCGGCTTGATCTTCTTTTTGTAGATGCGCAGGAAGAAGAAAGCCGTTGCGAGCAAACTGAACAGTTCGGCGATCGGGAACGCCCACCAGACCGCGTTGACCTCGCCGGTCAAACTCAACAGGTAGGCGGCGGGGAGCAGGGCGAGCAGCTGACGGCAGAGCGCCGTGATCGACGAATAGATGCCGTTGCCGAGCGCCTGGAACGTCGCGCCGAGCACGATGCAGAACGCGGCGATCGGGAAGTGCAAACTGATGATACGCAAAGCGGAAACGCCGTAAACGGCGAAGTTGCCGCCGAACAAGCCGAGCAGCTGCGCGGGGAAGATCCGGAACACCAGAAGCCCGAGCATCATGATCCCAAACGCGATGCCGCAGGACACTTTGAGCGTTTTGAGGATGCGCTTCGGCTGCCGCGAGCCGTAGTTGAACGCCACGATCGAAATGGTGGCGTTGTTCAGCCCGAACAGCGGCATAAAGAAGAAACTCTGCAATTTATAGTATAAGCCGAAGACGCCGGCGGCGATCCCGTCGGGATCCAACCGCATGAAGATTCCGTTCATACAGAAGTTCATGACCGAGCTGATCGCCATCATGATCGTGGACGGAATGCCGACGACCAGAATCTGCTTGACGGTGTTCGCACGCAGGCGGAGCATTTGCAGACGGATGCGCACGTCCTTGTTGCAAAGGAGGTTGAAGATCAGTGCGAGGATCGCAGCCGCCCATTGACCGATGACGGTCGCGACCGCGGCACCCGCGATGCCGAGTTTCGGGAAAAAGCCGTAGCCGAAAATGAACATCGGATCGAGGATGATGTTTAAGATCGCGCCGAGGCCTTGTGTGATCATGGTAAAGAGGGTGCGTCCCGACGCTTGCAGCATCCGCTCGAACAGGATCTCAAAGAAGATACCCAAAGAGAAGATACAGCAGATCGAAACGTAGGACGTGCCGCTGTTTACGATGTCCGCGATCCCGGACTGCACCGCGAAGAACGGGCGCGCACCGATCAGACCGAACAGAACGAACAGCAAGGACGCCAA
Organism: Candidatus Coliplasma caballi; assembly: GCA_018065365.1. Lineage (GTDB taxonomy): Bacteria > Bacillota > Clostridia > Oscillospirales > CAG-382 > Coliplasma > Coliplasma caballi. Next base: position 9,007 of record JAGHTH010000149.1, on the reverse strand, counting down.
AAACGAAAGTGTGATGCCGTTGCCGGAGCAGCGATCCACTTCCTCGCGGTCGCCCGCGCCGAGAGAACGCGAGAACAGGGAGTTCACGCCGACGGCGATGCCCGTGGCAAAGCCGATCAGCATATTCTGGACGGGGAACGCCAGCCCGAGCGCCGTAACGGCGTTCTCGGAAATTTTGGCGACGTAAAGACTGTCAACGATGTTGTAGAGCGCCTGCACAAGCATGGAAGCGATCATCGGCAGCGCCATATTCAGAAGCAGTTTGCCTTCTTTCATCGACGCCATCTTGTTGTCGGCGGGGTTGTTTTTGTTTTTCATGTGCTTTTTTCTTTCGTGGATTTCATAAAACGGGAAAGCGGGGGAACACCCCCGCTTTGATTGGTTGAGGTCGTTGGGATCAGAGGACGTTCATCGTCGCGATGAGGTTTGCGCCGTAGAAGTCGGAAAGGATCACGTCGCCGATCGAAACGGGCGCTTTGACCGTAACGGCGTTCACGCGCTTCATCGCTTCGAACAGGCATTCCTTCGGGATCGCGCGGTCGGTACGGACGGGAAGCATATTCCCGCGGTTTTCGACGAAAACGGTGGAGGTCAGGGTGCGGACGGGGTGCAGGACTTCGTTTTTGCCGTATTCGGCACCGCGCGGGCAGGTGTTGCCCGTGACGGATTTCACGTCGCCGTCTTCCACGGTTACGGTCAGATTGCAGCCCATCGGGCAACCGATGCAGATGAGTTCTTTGGTTTCCATCTTATTTTCCCTCGCTTTCGACGCAGACGGTCAGTTCTCCGCTCACGCCCGCGAGCTTTGCGGCGGGAAGCACGAAACTTTCCATTTCGCCGGGCGTCATACGGCGCTTCTTTTTGGTCGCGAGCAGGGTGTCGCCCTGCTTGACGGTCAGCACGGCGTTATCGACGATCGCGCCGACGCGGAAGAACAGGCGGACGTCTTCGCCCTCGCCGTCGATCCGCTGCGGAACGGTGTAGCGCACCTTGCCCGCCGGTTTGACCGTGATCGGAGAGGCGGCTTTCCGCGCACCGCGCAGGATATAGTCCGCGGCGCTCTTGCCCGCGAGTTCGGCTTCTTCGGACACGAAGTCCACCAGATCGTGAACGTGCAGGACGTTGCCGCAGGCGAAAATGCCTTCGGTCAGCGTTTCGCGGTGTTCGTTGACCGTCGCGCCGCCCGTGATTGCGTCCAGCGGGATGCCGGCTTCCTTGGTCAGCTCGTTTTCGGGGAGCAGACCGCAGGAGAGCAGCAGTGTGTCGCAGGGGATATACTGTTCGGTCTCGGGCTTGACGCGCAGTTTTTCATCGACTTCGGCGATCGAAACGCCGGTCAGACGCGTGTCGCCGTGAATTTTGGAAACCGTGTGCGAGAGCATCAGCGGGATGTCAAAGTCTTTCAAGCACTGGACGATGTTGCGGTTCAGACCGCCCGAATAGGGCATCAGTTCGCAGACCGCCTTGACGTGCGCGCCCTCCAACGTCATACGACGCGCCATGATCAGCCCGATGTCGCCGGAGCCGAGGATGACAACCTCTTTGCCGGGCAGGTAACCCTGCACGTTGACGTAGCGCTGTGCCGTTCCGGCGGTATAGATGCCGGCGGGACGCTTTCCCGGAATGGAGAGGGCGCCGCGCGAGCGTTCTCTGCAGCCCATCGCCAGCACGACGGCATCCGCTTTGACGGAAAAGACGCCGTGGGTGGAGTTCATCGCCGTAACGGTGCGGTCGGGATCGACGGACAGCACCATCGTGTCGGTCAGGAACGGGATGTTTCTCTTTTTGACCTCGGCTTCATAACGCGCCGCGTATTCGGGGCCGGAAAGTTCCTCGCCGAAGCGGTGCAGGCCGAAGCCGTTATGAATACATTGCAGCAGGATGCCGCCGAGCGCATTGCCGCGTTCCAGCAGCAGAACGTCGGTTACGCCCGCGTCGTATGCAGCGATCGCCGCCGCCATTCCGGCAGGGCCGCCGCCGACGATGACCAGCCGCGCTTTCGTTACGTTCGTATCAGTCATTGCGGTCGCCACCTTTCGTTTTGCCGATCAGCAGGTTGGAGCCGGCTTTGTGTTTACAGATCGTTTCGGGAGCGACGTTTCGCTCGGAAGAAAGAAGTTCCGTGATCAGAGGGGAGCAGAAGCCGCCCTGGCATCTGCCCATCGTGGCGCGGACGCGGCGCTTGACGGCGTCGAGCGTTCTCGCTTCGGGTGCGCGGTGGATCGCTTCGACGATCTCGCCCTCCGTAACTTTTTCGCAGCGGCAGATGATGTGCCCGAAGCGCGGATCGACCGCGATGACCTCGTTTTTCTTGTCCGCGGGAAGATCCTTGAACCAACTGTACGGGCGGCGCTCGCCGCAGAATTTCGGGTTGGCTTTCAGCTGCAAGCCGGCGTTTCCGAGCAGTTCGACGGCGTATTCCGCGATCGCGGGGGAAGACGAAAGCCCGGGGCTTTCGATGCCGGCAAGGTGCAGGAAATGCGGATCTTTCTCGGAGAAGCGGATGATGAAATCCTCGCCGTCCGGCACCGCACGGATGCCCGTGAACGACGTGATGACCTGTTTGAAATTCAGCGATTTGACCGAACGGAGCGCGGTGCTGCGGACGTAATCCAGACCGTCGGCGCTCGTTTCGCGGTTTTCTTTGTCGTCAATGAAGACGGAAGTCGGGCCGATCAGCAGGTTGCCGTCCACAGTCGGCGTTACCAGAATGCCTTTACCGACGGCAGAGGGGACCTGGAACAGCGTATGTCCGCAGAGTTTGCCCTCGGTCTGATCGAACAGCAGATATTCGCCTTTGCGGGGGCGGATCGTGAACGAAGCGTCGCCGATCAGTTTCGCGATCTCATCGGCATAGACACCGGCGGCGTTGACCACGTATTCCGCGCGGATCTCTTTGCCGCCCGCGGTCAGAACGAACACGCCGTTCTCTTTGCGGATCGCGGTTACCGGAGAGGAAAGATAAAGGTCGGCGCCGTTGTCGATCGCGTTGCCTGCCGCGGCGATCGTCAGACCGTACGGGCAGATGATGCCCGCCGTTTCGCTGCAGAGCGCACCGACCGCGTTTTCGGACACGTTGGGCTCAAGGGCGCGGAGTTCGTCTCTGTCCAGCACCGAAAGCCCGGGTGCGCCGTTGGCGAGGCCTCTTTCGTAAAGCTCGCGCACGGTCTGCATTTCCTCCTCGGAGAACGCCAGCACCAGCGAGCCGTTGTTTTTGTAATGGACGCCGAGTTCTTCGGCGACGGCGGGCATCATTTCCAGCCCGCGCACGTTGAGTTTTGCTTTCAGCGTACCGGGAACGGGGTCAAAGCCGCCGTGCACGATGGCGCTGTTTGCGGCGGAAGCGCCCGTCGCCACGTCCTCGCGCGCTTCCACGAGCGCGACCGAAAGATCGTAGCGCGTGAGTTCCCTCGCCAGCAAGCTGCCGACGACACCCGCACCGATGATTGCTACCTGATAACACATGGTTACAAGTCCTTTCTATATGGAATTCCCGCGGAAAAACGGGAAAATCGTTCCTTCCCGACAAAACACCACAACACCTCTGCCGCTTCCTGTTTTTTCGGAAAGCCGCGAGGTGTGTCCTTTGGTATGCTCAGCATATCACAAAACGGGTTGTTTGTCAATAGATTTCGGGCGTTTTCGGGCAGAAAAAAGGACGGCGCACGCCGTCCTGAGAGAATTATTTGCTACGGGCGATCCGATTCGTTCGTGATGACGTCCGCATAGACAGCGGCGAAGCGTTCCGCGGCGCGCAGGGCTTCCGAAAGGGTGTTGCCGCAGGCGCCGATCTCGACCAGCAGACTGCCCGGGCTGAGATTCTGGTTGAACGCCCACGTCCGCAGGTTGATCGGCCGCGCCAACGTCGGAAAGCGTTCGTTCAGCGCCTGCTGTAAGTACGAAGCGACCGTGAAATTGTTCCGCCACGCGTAGAGGTTGGAGCCGTCGGCGTCGGAGCCGGCGACCAGCATGATCTGCGCGGTCGGCTCGCCGTCAAATTCGGTCAGCGTTTTGACGCAGGTGCCGTCTTCGGTAAAGATGCTGTCGCGGTGGATATCGAGGATATAGGTAATCGAGGGGTATTCGGCAAGATGCGCGCGGATGCCGCGTGAGGCGGAAACGTAGGAGGTGTTGTAATCTTCCGCGTCGTACATGGTCGTGTCGTGCAGGACGGTTATCCCGTAAGCGCGAAGCACTTCCGCGACGCGTTCCCCGACGGCGACCACCGTGCGTTCGGGATCTTCCGAGCGGAACGTCTCGCCCGGCAGGTAGTAGTCCGTGCCGTCGGGCAGGTAACTTTCGGTGCCGTGGGTATGTACGATCAGCACGACCGGATCTTCGGTTTCGGGCAGGGAGAGGGGGTATTTTCGCTGCAGAAAGGCGTTCGGATCGACGCGGTAGTTCGTTTCGTCGCCGACGAGCAGGGCGGGCTTTCCCGTTTTGTCGGTGCGGGAGAGGTCCCTTTCGGACACGAACAGCGCGTTTTCGGGCGGCGGCGCGGGCTCGGAAGACGATTCGGACGGCGGCTCTTCGCTTTCGGGCGGCTCTTGCCCGGAAGTTTCCTGCGGCGCGGCGGAAAAGGCGGCGGGCTCGGTTTTCAGCGGCGCGATCGTCGGGGCGGGTCGTTCGCCGGAGAGGGCTTGTCCCAACTCGGCAGGGATCGCAAAAGCGAGAAAGGGGGTGGCGCAGACGCTTGCGCAGAACAGCAGAGCGCAGAGAAAAAGCAGGGCGCACCTTTGCAGGCGCAGGCGGGTTTCACGGCTTGGTTTCATAGAAAAATGCCTTCCTTTTATACTTCATTCGGTAAAGTATATGCAAGGAAGGCAGGTTTCAGAACGAATTATTCAAAATCGGGGTGATCGAGGAACGAAAGGGTGGTCTGCTCGGTCTTTTCGGACTCGAACACGAGAATTTCGTTGTCGTCCTCGTGCAAGAACGGCGCGGGCAGGTACAGCGCTTTCTGCGGGGCGGAGTCGGTGTAGTAGCGTCCGATGTTCACACCGTTGACGACGAGAAAGCCCTTGTGGAAGCCGCGGGTGGAGATCCAGGTGTCCGCGGGCGCACCGTCAATATGCAGGATCGCTTTGTGGAACGCCGGCTCGTCGGTGGTCTGCACGGCGTCGAAGGTCAGGTGCGAGAGGTCGTCCATCGGCAGAGCGGTGTTCTTCCAGCCCATGTGCTGATGGAAACCGAAGCGGACGCGGCGCAGGCCTTTGCTGTCCAGCGTGTCGGGGCCGTAGTTGATGCGTCCCATGTTCTCGCAAAGGATCGCGACGTGTTTCGTTCCGTCGGGCATCACGGGCTTTTGGTTTTCTTTGCCGTTTTCCATCGTGCCGAAGGGCTTGCGGTCGGCGTAGAACGAGAGGCGGTCGGCAATCGGAGAGGGATCCAGTTCGGTGCCGATTTCGAATTTCAGATCGGTCTCGTAGAGCAGATATCCGTAGTAGGAGCCCGTTTCTTCCATCGTCATGGGCTGCGCCGAGGTTTCGGTCAGCGAAGACAGTTCGCGCAGGTGGTCAAACAGCAGCGCCGAGCCGACGAAAGAAACGCTTTCGTACGCTTTCTTTTCCGATTCCTTTGCCGTGAGAGCGGGAACGCGGTCGGGGTATTTTTCGGCGATCACGTCGCGGACGGCGTAGTATTTTTCGGTGCGGTCGCCCGCTTCGTTCAGAAGCCCGTCGTAGTCGTAACTCGTCGTGGTGGGCAGGTAGCAGGGATCGCCGTTGGCGCCGCTCCAGAAGCCGAAGTTGGTGCCGCCGAAGAACATATAGAAGTTGAAACCGGCGTTCAGGGAAAGGAACGTTCTGATCTCGCCGGCGATATCGGAAGCGCTCCGCGCGTGGTGCTGTTCGCCCCAATGGTCAAACCAGCCGCACCAATATTCGCCGCACAGGTGCGGGCCGGGGCGACCGGAAGACACGCGGCGTTCCTCGTGCCACACCGGGTTGGAGCCGTAGTTCATCGCGGCAAACATGGTCTTGTCCGGGCTTGCCGCCGCCATCATATAGGGATCGTTGCCGTCGGCGTGGTAGAGCATACAGTCCGCGCCGAGTTCACGGTAGAGGTTGGTCAGCCAGATCAGATAGTCGTGGTCGTCGCCGTAACTGCCGTACTCGTTCTCGACCTGCAGCATCAGAACGTTGCCGCCGTTGGTGCAAAGGCGCGGGATCAGAATTTTGAACAGCTGCTCGAAGAACAGACGGACGCGAAGCTTGTAGGGCTCGTTGTTGCAGCGGATGCGCATCCCGGGGATCGAGAGCAGCCACGCGGGCAGACCGCCGCCCTCCCATTCGGCACAGATGTACGGGCCGGGGCGCACGATCGCGTTCAGACCGAGTTCCGCCGCGATGTCCAGAAATCTGCCGAGGTCGAGAATGCCCGAGAAATCGAACTTGCCGGGTGTTTTTTCGTGCCAGTTCCAAGCGACGTAGGTTTCGACGGTGTTCAGACCGCATTCCTTGAGTTTGAGCAGGCGGTCGCGCCAGTATTCCGGCGGGCAGCGGAAATAGTGGATCGCGCCGGCGAGCATCGGGTAGGGTTTCCCGTCCAAAAGGAACTGCTTGTCGTCAAACGTAAAGGTCATTGGTTGCCTCCTTTTGCGTATTCCGCAAGCTGCGCTTCGGTATAGCCCTTGGTAAACAGCGATTCGTCGGCATCGTACGCCAAGCCGGTGTGGGAGCCGTTCTTGCCGCCCTGGATCGAGAGGCGGTATTTGCCGCCGCCGAGGCATTCAAAGCCGAACGGAGAGGGGAAGCAGAACTTCTTTCTGACCGTTTTGAGATCAGGCGCGACGCAGTAGAGCGTTTCGCGCGGCATGAACGGCTTGCTCGGGCCGTAGGTCGAGAACCAGAATTCGCCCGTTTCGTCGTCGTGGTCGAGGTTCTGGATGCCGAACACGGTGTTGCCGGTCGGGATGAGGTGCAGCTTTTCAAAATCGCCGTCGAGGGAAAGTTGAATGAGGATCTGGTTGGAGAACTGCTCGCCCTCGATCGTTGCGCAGGCGGCGAACATTTTCATGTTGCCGTCGGTGTCGGGGCCGAAGGTCATGCCGTCGATCGCGTTGAAGCCGTATTTGTCGTCGGGCGTTCCGCGCAGCGCTTTCATTTCGTCGCAGATCGGCAGCGGAATGATCTTTTCGAGCGCGAGATCGTCGGCGTTGAAGACGTAAATTTTGAAAGAAGACCAGTCGTCCCACACTTTGCCCGCGCCGGGCTGTCCCAAAAAGCTCGCGTACAGCTTGCCCTCGTGGTAGTCAATGTCGCCGAGGTGTCCGCCCTAAACGTGTACCTGCGCGATCATCGTGCTTTCCATGTTGACTTTCACGACGCTGTCGGTAAAGGAAAAGTACATATAACCATTTTCCTTATCGGTGGTAAAACCCTGCATATGCCAATTCTGATGTAAAACTTCGACCATGATGAAATCTTCCTTTCGGATGTGTTTTTTACGGGGTTATTGTAGCACAACGGCGGGGAAAAGTCAATCGGTCTTTCGCGGGAAAGGAAAAAAAGGGGCAAAAAAGCGGGAAGATAAAACATTTTTATGAAAAACCCTCTTGACCGCGGAACGATTTTCCGATATAATAAAAGAATCAAAAAACATCGAAAAAGGGTTTGCTTTTATGGAATATGTCGTTTGCATTCTGGCGGGGTATCTGATCGGGGGGATCAACCCGGCGTACCTGTTCGCCAAAATCAAGGGCTTTGATATCCGGAACAAAGGATCGGGCAACGCCGGCGCGTCGAACGCCGCTTTGACCATGGGGAAAAAGTGGGGCGTGATCAGCGGGGCGCTGGATATTCTCAAGGCGCTGGTGTGCTTCAAACTGGCGGAATGGCTGTTCGGCGAAAAAATGTTTATCGGGATCGTTGCGGGAGTGTCCTGCATCCTCGGGCATATTTTCCCCGTGTATATGAAATTTCGCGGCGGAAAAGGGCTTGCCTGCATCGGCGGGACGGTGCTTGCGTACAGTTGGAAACTGTTCCTCTTGCTGCTGGCGGTCGAGGCCGTGATCGTGTTGGTGTCCGATTACATCTGCTTCGTGTCGATCAGCGCGCCGTTCCTGTTTGCGTTTTCGGTCGGCTTTTTGGAGCGGAGCGTCGTCGGGATGCTGATTCTGCTGCTCCCCGCGCTCGTGATGCTGTGCAAGCATTTTCCCAACCTGAAGCGCATTCGCATGGGCAAGGAAGTGCATTTCAGTTTCCTTTGGAAAGGCAAGAAAGAACTTGACCGCGTCGGAGAGGACGAGTGAACATGAAAGAAGAGTGGACTTCCCGCACCGCGCTGCTGTTGGGAGAGGAAGCCGTGGAAAGATTGCGCGCGTCGCGCGTGGCGGTGTTCGGCATCGGCGGTGTCGGCGGGCATCTTGCGGAGGCGCTCGTTCGCGCGGGCGTCGGGCAGATCGACCTTGTGGACGACGACGTGATCTCGGAGAGCAATCTCAACCGGCAGTTGTTTGCCACCCGTTCGGCGATCGGGAAGCCAAGGTCGAGGCGGCGGCGGAACGGCTGGCGGACATTGCGCCGGACTGCGTGATCCGCGCGCACAAGACGTTTTTCCTGCCCGAACAGGCGGGGCAATTTGACTTTGCGGCGTTTGATTACGTCGCGGACGCGATCGACACCGTGAGCGGCAAGATCGGGTTGGTTTTGGCGTGCAAAGCCGCCGGGACGCCGATCATCAGTTCGATGGGCGCGGGCAACAAACTCGATCCGACGCGGTTTCGCGTGGCGGATCTTTACGAAACGGCGGTGTGTCCGTTGGCGAGAGTTATGCGGGCCGAACTTCGCAAGAGAAACGTGGAAAAGTTGAAAGTGGTGTATTCCGAGGAGGAGCCGATCGCGCCGAGGGGAGAAATGCCGGAGGAACTTCCCGCGGGGAAGAAGATCGTTCCCGGCTCGGTGTCGTTCGTGCCGTCGGCGGTCGGGCTCATTATGGCAGGTGAGATCGTGAAAGACCTCGCGGTTTTGTAGTCTTCAACTAAACAAAAAGGAGAGAAACCAACCTC
>JAGHTH010000095.1 GCA_018065365.1 Candidatus Coliplasma caballi | reverse complement strand
CAATCTTGTCCGCATAAAACCGCACCCCGTGCGCATACGATGGGACAGCAAGAAAAAAAGGGCGGGCGGCAATGGAACGAAACCGACACGGAACGAACATTCTGAAAGGCGCGGCGATCATGACCGCGTTCTCGCTGCTCACCAAACTGCTCGGCGTGCTGCTGCGGCTCTACCTTTCCTCCCGCGTCGGAAGCGAGGGCATGGGGCTGTACCAACTCGTCATGAGCGTTTACGGCCTGTTCGCCACGCTCGCAACGGCGGGGCTGACCGTCGCGGTGTCCCGCCTCGCCGCCGAAAAAGCCGAACGCAACCTTTCGGACGCTTCGCAGGCGCTTGGGCAATCGGAACTGCTTGCGCTCGCGCTCGGGATCGGCTCCGCCGCGCTGCTGTTTCTGCTTGCGCCGTGGCTGTCGGAACGGTTTTTGCTCGACGCGAGAAGCGCCCTGCCGCTGCGGATCCTTGCGCTGTCGCTGCCGTTTATGGCGCTCGCCGCCTGTTTCAAGGGCTGGTTTATCGCAAGAAGGCAGGTGCTGCGCAGTTCCTCGGCGTCGCTGTTCGAGCAATGCGTCAAATTCGCCGTCATGGCGTGGTTTCTGGGCGTGCGGTACGGATCGACCAACGACGTCGGCGCCCTCTGCACCGGCATCGTTTGGGGCGTAACGCTCGGCGAGGGCTGCTCGTTCCTGTACCTCCTTTTCGCCTACCTGCTGTTATGCGGCAGGGTAAAATCGCCCGAATACCACCCTGATGAATCCAAAAAAGCGTCGCGCGCGCAGGTTGCCCGCGTGGTCTTCCCGATCGGCGCTTCGGCGGCGGTTACGTCGGTGCTGCACACCGTCGAAAGCTTGCTGATCCCTCTGTCGTTTGAACGCTTCGGCGGCGACCGCGCGGGAGCGCTGTCCGATTTCGGAACGATTCGCGGCATGGTCATCCCGCTGCTGTTTTTCCCGTTCGCGTTCCTGTCCAGCTTCGTGTCCGTCGCGATCCCCGAAATTTCCCGCCTTTCTTCGCCCGAAACGCTTGCCGAACGCGACCGCCGCGTCGGGAACACGGTGCGCACGACGGTGCTGCTCTCGATCCCGGTCGGTGCGCTGTTCTTCTTCCTCGCGCACGAACTCGGCGAAACGTTTTACCCCCACCAAAACACCGCCCGCGCCCTGCGCGCTCTGGCGGCGGTAACCCCGTTTATGTACGTGCAGACCGTCTGCGACGGCTTGCTCAAAGCGACCGACGGGCAGAAATACACCCTGCGTTACAGTCTGTACAACTCGGCTTTCCGCATCGCCGCCGTGTTGCTGCTGCTCCCCCGCACCGGCTCGACCGGCTACCTGTTCCTGCTCGCCGCGTCGAATACGCTGGAGTTCTCGCTCTGCTTTTTCCGACTCCGCAAAAACGTCCGCTTCCGCTTTTCCCTCCTGCCCGACGCGCTGCTTCCGACCGCGGTCGCCTGCCTTGCCGGGCTTGCTTCCCGCGCCGCGCTGTTCCTGCTTTCGCGTTTTTCTCCCGCGTGTTCGGCGCCGCTGTTCCGTTCCGCGCTCGGCACCGCCGTGTTTGCCGCCGTGTTCTTCCCGTTTGCGTGGAAGAAACTGCGCCGCGCGCCCGAAAGCCGACCGTAACGGGATGTCCTACTTTCAATACCTCCCCGCGCGGCTGCTGCCGATCTTAAACGCCCTGCCGCCCGACCTGCTGCGCGCCGTCACGGAAGTTCGCCTGCGGAAAGACGGCCCGTTTTGCATCACGGCAGGCGGCAGAACGATCCCGCTCTCCGACCGCGGCACGCCCTGCTCCCCCGAACACGCCCTCAAAAACACCGCCGCCGACCTGTCCGCAACGCTCGCGAAACAGACCGGCGGCTCGCTCTACGCCTACGAAGATTCGCTTTCGCAGGGCTTTCTGACCTTGCCCGACGGCTGCCGCGCCGGGATCGCCGGCGATTTCGTCCGCACCCCCGACGGAAGAAACGCGTTCCGCGACGTGTCCTCGGTCAACCTCCGCGTCGCCCGCTTTTTCCCGCGCTTTGCCCGCCCGCTGACCGACTATTACGCGGAACACGGGCTGTGCGGAACGCTCGTGCTTTCCCTGCCCGCCGGCGGGAAGACCACCTTTCTCAAATCGGCGGCGTGGCTGCTTTCTTCTTCCGCCCGACCGTACCGCGTCGGCATCGCGGACGAGCGGGACGAACTGCTGATCCCGCCCGGAACGTACGATCGCGTAACGGGACTGCCGAAAGCGCGGGCGATCGAACTGCTGACGCGCACGATGTCCCCCGAACTGATCGTCTGCGACGAGCTTTGCGCCGACGACGAACGCGCCGTGCTTTCCGCGCAGAACACCGGCGTCGCGCTGCTCGCCTCGGTCCACGCGTCCTCCCCCGAACAAGCCCTGCGCCGCCCGTTCGTCCGCTCCCTCACCTCTTGCGGCGTCTTCTCGCTGTTCGTAACGCTTGAAAACGGGTTTTGCCCCAAACTAAAAACAATCCTCCTCACTCCTAACTCCTAACTCCTAACTCCTAACTATTCCTATGTTTTCTTTTCTCGGCTCCTTGCTCATCACGCTTTCCTTTTTCCTGCTCGGCGCGGGGATCGCCGGCGAAACGAAAGCCGAACGCGCCGCGCTGAACGCCCTGTTGCGCGTTTTGCAGACCTTGCGCGACCGCCTGCTCTGGCAGCGCGAGCCGCTCGACCGCTTCTTTGCCGGATGCGACGCGCCGGAACTGCAAAAATACGGCTTCCGCGACCGCCTGCTTTCCGCCGGAACGGTCGAAACGGGCTGGAAAAACGCCGTCCTCGCCCTGCCGCTCCCCGACGAAGCGCGCGCCGAACTGCTTTCCCTCGGCGAAACGCTCGGCAAAACCGCCCTCGCGCCGCAAACCGAGCGGCTGTCCTTGTGCATCGCGACCTGCGAGCGCGTCTGCGCGGAGCTTGCCGAAACGGAAAAGAAACAACGCAAAAGCACCGTCGCGGTCTGGACGCTCGTCGGCGTGCTGCTCTCCCTGCTCCTGCTGTAAAACAGCTGTGAAACAGCTGTAAAACAGCTGAAACCCCAACCGAAAGGACACTCTATGACGGTTACGACGATCTTGAAAATTGCCGGCGTCGGCTTGCTGGTCGCGGTCATCTGCCAGATTTTACAGAAAAACGGGCGTGAGGAACAGGCGACGTTCGTTACCGTCGCGGGCGTGATCGCCGTCGCGCTGATGCTGGTCGGCGAGGTTTCGCAGTTGTTCTCCGCGATCCGCGCCGCGTTCGGACTCTGAAGCGAAAAGGAGCCGCCATGTATGAACGTCTTAACCACCTGCGCGATCCTGCTGACCTTGCTGCTCGCGGGCATTCTGTTAAAGCAGACCAAGCCCGAATACGCCCCCTTGCTCGCCTGCGCGGGCGCGGTGCTGCTCGGCGCGCGACTGCTCACCGAATGGACGGCGTACCTCGCGTCGCTTTCCTCGCTCGCGGCGTTCTGCGGGCAAAACGGAATGCTCGCGCTGCTGATCAAAGCGCTCGGAGCGGCGACCGCCTGCACGCTGACCGCCGACCTTTGCAAAGACTGCGGCGAATTTTCCCTCGCGTCGCGCGCGGAACTGTTCGGCAAACTCGCGATCCTCTCGCTGACCGCCCCGGTCGTCCTCGAACTCCTGTCCTCGCTGTGAAAAACTTTTGTTTCCCGCTGCTGCTCGCCGCGTTTCTGCTGCTTTCCGGCAGCACATCCGTTCCCGAAACGCCCGCCCTGCCCACGCCCGAGACAAACGTGAGCGAATGGCTGACCGAGGAAGAACAGCGCGGCGAAACGCCGGTGGGACTCACGGACAAGCTGTTTGCGATCCTGTCGTCCGGCGGCAAAACCGCCCTGCAAACCGCTTCCTCCCGCCTTGCCGCGCTGCTCGGGGTGCTGGTGCTTTCGTCGATGCTCCACGCGCTCGGCGAACTCGACGGCGGCGCGCTTTCGGCGCTCTGCGACTACGCGACGCTGCTTTCGGTGTCCGGCGTGGTCTATTCGGTGCTCGGCTCGCTGTTTACCATGGCGGGCGAAGCGCTTTCCGGCTTGACGGCGTACCTCGCGGCGCTGCTCCCGGTAACGAGCGCCGTGCTGGTCTCGGGCGGTACGCCGACCGCCGCGGCGGCTTCCGCGGCAGCGTTTTCGCTCTTTCTTTCCTGCGTCGAACTGTTGTCCTCGCAGGTGTTGTTCCCCTTTTTGCAGGTGTCGTTCGCGCTTTGCTTCGCCGGCGCGCTGCCCGGAGCGGTCGATCTGTCGCCGCTCTCGTCGCTGGTCAAAAACACCGCCGCCGTCCTGCTGGCGTTCCTCTACACCGCGCTGGGCTTTCTCGTCGGAATGCAGTCGGCGGTCTCCGCCGAGGCGGACACCTTTTTCTACCGCACGATCCGCTTCGCGTCGGGCGTGTTCATCCCGGTCGTCGGCGGAATGCTCGGCGAGGCGGCGCGCACCGTCGCGGGCGGGATCGGCGTCATTCGCGGAACGGTCGGCACCGTCGGCGTCGTCGTAACGCTCGCGCTGCTGCTCCCGCCGCTGCTGGTCGTGATCGCGCACCGATTCCTGCTCTCGCTTTCCGCCGCGCTCGCAAAAATGCTCGGCTGTTCCCGCGAAGCCGCGCTGCTTACCGACCTCGGAGGCGTGCTCGGGCTGCTGTTCGGCACCCTCGCCGGCGCCGAAGCCGTCGCCATTCTCTACCTCGCCTGCTTCATCAAAACCCGCGCGTAACCATTTTCATTTTCTTATACTTATGCTTCGATCTTACTGTCTCACGCTCCTTGCGTCTTCCGTGCTGGGCGGGCTTTGCGCGTCGCTCGCCGACCGCCCGTTTGCCCGTTACCTGCGTTACCTCACGGCGCTGCTTTGCATCCTGCCCGTGATCGCGCCGTTCCGAAACGTCGACGTGCCGTCGTTCTTCCCGCAGTCCGCCCCCGACGAAACGGCAGCCGCGCCGCGTTCCGAGCCGGTCGAAACCGAAACGCTCGCGCTGCTCGAAAGTTGGTTTGCCGACGAACTTCTTTCCTATACCGGCATAAAAGCCGCGTCCGTCCGCATACAGATAGACTGGGACGCGGACTCGCCGACCATCCATTCTCTCGCCGTTACGCTCGAAACGCCGACGGACGAAAACAAACTGCAAACAGAACGCTGGGCTGCCGACCGCTTCGGTATCCCCTGCGCCGTGGAATGAACGATGAACCCAACGCTCGAAAAAATCAAACGCATCAAAGCCCTGCCCTACCTCCTGCTCGCGCTCGCCGCGGGAACTTTGCTGCTGCTTCTGCCGAAAACCAAGACCGAAACCCCCGTTTGTGTGCCTTACGACGCTTCCGCCGACTACAAAACGTCGCTCGAAGCCGAACTTTGCACCCTGCTTTCCGCGCTCGACGGCGTCAAAACCTGCACCGTCGTGGTTACGCTCGACACCGGCTACGAATACCTCTACGCGAGCGACCAATCCGTGCGCGAAACGTCCTCCGGCAAAGAAACCGACAAAAAGATCGTCCTCGCGAACGACGGCGACGGGCAATCCCCCCTGCTTTTGCGCGAAAAAATGCCCACCGTGGCGGCGGTCGCCGTCGGGCTGCGCGGCGACGAACAGGCAAAAGCCGACGCGCGCGCCCTGCTCGCGTCGCTGTTCGGGCCCGACGTCCGCATCTGTGTGAAATAAAACTTTGAGATACAAGGAGCAATTACCATGAACGCATTCAAAGAAAAACTGACCACCTTTGCGGAAAAGTGCGGGGAGAAGCTCAAAACCGGCGGTGCCAAAAAACTGCTCGCGTCAAAGCCGTTCCTCGTAACCTGCTGCGCGCTGCTGATCGTCGCGGCGATCGCCGTCAGCGCCCTGCTCGGCAACGTGTCCGCCGACCCGACGGCAGCCGAGTCCGAAACCGGCAAAACGCTCGGCAACTCCGTTCTCGTGGACGGTCAGACCGAGCAGCCCGAAACCTCCGAACTTCCCGCCGACACCGAGCCCGAAGCCCCGCCGACCTCATGGCGATGACGGTCAAAAACCGCAAAGA
>JAGHTH010000088.1 GCA_018065365.1 Candidatus Coliplasma caballi | reverse complement strand
TTGATAAAATCTTTGTCTGCGGAGACGACCCATCCCTCCAGGCGAATGCCGGAAACGGGGAGCGGGTCAAAATGCGGGGGCGCGTTCCAGAACGCCGCCAGTTCCTCCGGCGTCGGATCGTCTTCGATGATCTCCAAGCCGGGAATGGAATCGCGCAGCACGTCCGCCGTTTTTTCGTGGGAGAATTTCTGCGTCGAGATGTCTTTGTACACCGCCTTGATCTCCGCGCGGGAAAGTCCGTCGGCGGACAACCCGTTTTCTTCAAAGAATTCGAGCGCCGCGTCGTATTCCTTTGCTTCCGCGACGACGGCAAAAGCCGACGCGCCGATGACCGCCGCCAACGCGACGCAAGCCGCGACCAGCCCGACGCGTACCCGGCGGGTGTGTAAGAACGACTTGCCTGCCGAAGCGGGCTTGCCGGTAAGCGCCGCGGCTTCTTCTAAATAACTTTCGTTCAGATTGCCGAGCGCCTGCTCCATTGTTTCTTTTTTCATAGAGAGATTCCCTCCTTGTCCAAATGTTTCTTTAACCTTTTCCGCAGCCGCGAAAGCCGCACGGAAATATTGTGCGCGCTCGTCCCGAATTTCTCCGCAAGATCTTCGATCGGATCGGAAAAGCAATAGCGCCGCACGAACAGCACGCGCGCGTCTTTGTCGAGCGTCGCCAGGAACCCGTCGATGACCGCGGCGAGCTCGTTTGCTTCGATTTCTTCTTCCACCGTGGAAGACGAGGGGAAGCAATCCGCGAATTCATCGAGAGAGGCGTCGTAATAGCCGTTCCGTTTCTGCGCCGTGTTGGAACGGTAACGCTTGACGGCGAGGTTGCGCACGATGCGGAACAGATAGCCCGGCAGGCATTCCGGACGCTTCGGCGGGACGGTGTTCCACACGCCGAGGTAGGCGTCGTTTACACATTCCTCCGCGTCGGACGCATCTTTCAGAATGTTTTCCGCAATTTTTCTGCACGCGCCGCCGTATTTTGCCGACAGTTCGGCGATCGCCTGCTCCGAACGTGCGAAGAACAGTTCCAAAATCTCGTTGTCTTCCAAGCCATCACTTCCTTTCCGCTTCAACCTTATACTACGCTTTTTCCTTGAAATCTCTCACATCTCTATAAAAAACGGCAGAAATTTTTCTGCCGTGCTTGGTTTTGATGCAATATTCAGCGATACGAGACCGCGTCTTCCGGGTCCTTCCGGTCGAAATGCCTGGGAGACGGCTCCGCGTCGGCGTAGCCCATCACCAGAATGGAAACCGGGACGATGTTTTCCGGCAAAGCGAACTCCGTCATTACCGCTTCGGGAATGAAATACATGACCCAGGTCGAGCCGATGCCCTGCTCCCACGCTTCCAGCATCATGTGCGTCGAAACGATGGCGGCGTCAACGTCGCCGCTGCACTTGCCGTCGTATTCGCGTCTCCACGCCTTTTCTTTGTCGTAGCAGACGATGAACGCGAGCGGTGCGCCGTAGTGGCATTCCGTGCATTTCCGAAGCTTCGCGAGACCTTCGGGGGAATCGACGACGAGGATCTCCTGCGGCTGTTTGTTGCACGCCGTGGGCGCAAGCCGTCCCGCAGCGAGAATTTTTTGAACGGTCTCTTTCGGAACGGGCGTGTCCTTGAATTTCCGTACCGAGTACCGCTCCGATGCCAATTCGAAAAACGTCATGCCTTTCCGTCCTTTCTTTCTGCCGTGTTCAGAGCGTTCCGAGCCGTTTGAGCAGCCACGGGAACACTTTCTCAAATTCCACGCCGTAAAAGACGTGGTCGGGATCTTCCAAGGTTACGCGGATACATTCCGCGATATAATCGACCGCCAGCGCCGTCGCTTCTCCGGCGGTCTTTCCGTTCATCAACGCGCCCAATACCGCGGACGCGAACAGATCGCCTGTTCCGTGGAACATCGCGGGCTGCTTTTCCGCTTGCGGCGTTTCAAAGGTGCCTTTTTTGACGTCGTAGCAGGTCGCGCCGATCGCGTTTTTGCCCGTTTCGATGCCGGTCAGGATCACGGTACCCGCGCCGAGCTCGCCGAGCCCGTACAGCAGGTCTTTGAGTTCCGCGTCCGAAAACCGTTCCTTGAACGGCTTCCCGAGCAGGAAGCACGCTTCCGTAACGTTCGGAACGATGACGTCCGCTCCGGCGCAAAGCGATTTCATTTCGGCGGCAAATTCCGGGCCGAAACCGGCGTAGAATTTTCCGTGATCCGCCATGACGGGATCTACCAGCACGGGATCGGTTTTCCGTTTGCGTTCGGCAAACAGTTCCCCGACCATCCGCACCTGCTTGATCGAGCCGAGATACCCGGAATAGAACGCGTCAAAGCGCAGGTCTTCGCTGCGCCAATGCGCCGCGATGCCCGGAATATCGTCGGTCAGGTCGCGGAACGTAAAGCCCGAAAACCCGGTGTGTGTCGATAAGACGGCGGTCGGCAGCAGCGCTGCCTCCACGCCCATAGCGGACAGAACGGGAACGGCGACCGTCCCCGAACATTTTCCCACGCAGGAAATATCCTGCACGGTCAGAATACGTTTCATAATGAAATAAATGCCTTCTCTCGTTTGATTGCGTTCAGTCGTCGCCGAGGTCGAGCAGGATCACGTCGTCAAGCGGATTCTCTGCGGGTTTTTCTTCTGCCGGCTTGGCGGCTTTTGCGACGATGCGCTTGTCTTGTTCGGTAATATCGTCTTCCATGCGAAGAATGATTTCATTTTCGGACGGAGCGCTCTTTGGCGGGATCTCCATCGTTTTTGCCGATTCGTCTTCCGGCTCTTCGATAAGAACCGCTTTGTTTTCGCGTGTCTGCTCCGCTTTTGCGGTCGGGACGGTCGCCCGGGCGAATTCACTTCTCTCCTCGGCGATGGAAAGGACTTCCGGCTCTGCGGGGAGTTCGGTAATGATCGGCGCCGGCTTCTGTTCCGGTTTCGGCTCGGCTTTTTTGCCCTGCGTGGAATAGCTTTCCCACGAGATCGCGCCTTTGACCATTTTGGAAAACAGTGCTTTCAGCTCCGCGATCGGCAATTTGACGCAGCGCTGCGGAATGGCAATGACGGGAAGCGACATCGCGATGTTCTCGCTCGCGCGTTCGAGTTCTCTGCCGTTGAGCAGTTGGAGGTAGGAATCGTTGTCTTCCAGCGTGAGTCCGAGCGAAGGCGATTTGGAAAGCCCGAAGATCTTGATCGAGGCGATGTCCGTCCATTCGACGTACACGCCGTCTTTTCCGCCGATCAGGTAGTTGGTAAACCCTTTGTTCGTCAGCACCAACGCGTCCGGTTTGCGAATCTCTCCGATCAGAACGAACAGATACCCGCCGAGTCCGATCAAAGAAATGATCGTTCCGCCGATGTAAAACGGCATTCCGCTTTCCGTGATGTGATTCAGAAACGGAAGCGCGATCAGCAGGACACCTGCGATCAGGACGATCAGAGAAAGCGTTCCGTACAGAACGTAGGGACTTTTCCGCTTGATGCGGATGTTATCATTCTTCATGGTGTATATCCTTTCCTCCGACGGACGTTCAGCCGTCGTACTCTACGGTTTTATAGGGCGTTTCGTGATCGAAAATGACGAACACGGCGTCATCGACCATCGTTTCTTTCTCTTTGTCGTAATGGGACGCGAGCGCGGAGCCGGTCTCTTTTAAGGTCAGTCTCAACGTCAGCACGGGAACGGGGGTGCCGTCCGCGTTGCCTTCCGCGGCCTTTGCCGCCGCGTAACTGCTCTCTCCGAGGGTAAGTTCGATCCCTTCAAAACAGACGCGCAGATAGGAGTAGCGTCCGATCGTGTCTTCATCCGTGCGGACGATCCGGAACACGTTTCCGTTTTCGTCGGTCAGAGCGACCGCCGGCGTACCCGTTTTTTCGGCTCCGTCGGAAGTATATTTGAGAAGTTTGCGGTTGAAGCGGATGCCGAGTTCCAATTCGCCGGTCTCCGCGCAGTACCACACGTTTCCGACCGAAATCGAGCCGTCGATATTCATGAATACGTTGGTATGCAATTCGTGAACGCGGAATTCTTCGCCGGCGTTTTCCGTTTCTTCCGCCAAAGCGCGCGTGCGGTCGCCGAAATGCATCTGCGAGAACAGCTTTGCTTCCCGCGTGGAAATGATGACCGCGATGATGAGCGCCCATACGAGCGCCGACGCGCCGAACAGCAGGATCTTAAACCCGCGCTTGACGATGCGATATCCTTTGGAATCCGGTTTGCGTTCTTCTTCGTCTTCCGAAAAATCGTCGATATAATCACTCATTTGCGAACGTTTCCTTTCCTTGAATTTGACATAATGCAAACGCATTATGAACACCGAAACCGAGTTTTCCACCGACTTTTCCGCATAGGCGTGGACAGTCGGGCGGTGCAAACCATTGAAAACCGGGCAAAAACGGGGAAGTTATCCACATTGTCCACCGACTTATCCACCAAAATCGCGGATAAGTTATGTAAACTACTGTGCGCCGAAATACTTTCGATCCAAGCTTCTCATACGGATCGCGGTCGCAACGTGCTGCTTGCCGATGAGGTCGCTGGACTCAAAATCGGCGACGGTCCGCGCGACTTTCAAGAGTCTTGTGTAACCTCTCGCGGAGAGTCCGAGACGGTCGAACGCCGCGCCGAGCAGCGAACGCGCGTCGGAGGTCAGTACGCAATATTTTTCGAGGTGCTGCGGCTCCATGTGCGCGTTGAACAGCAGCGGCGCGCCGGTGCGGAGCGTTTCGCCCGCAAAACGCGATTTGGCAAATTCCTGCGCTTTTTCGACACGCGCGCGAATGACGGAGCTGGGCTCGCTCGCGATCGCGGTGTCCAGATCGGAAAAATTCAGCGCTCCGACCTCCACCTGAATGTCGATGCGGTCGAGCACGGGGCCGGACACGCGGGACAGATAATTCTGCTTTGCTTTCGGCGAGCAGACGCAGGGACGGGACGGATGCCCGAAATATCCGCACGGGCAGGGGTTCATCGCGGCGATCAGCATAAAGGAACACGGGAACGTCGCCGAGCCGGAAACGCGCGTGATCGTG
Organism: Candidatus Coliplasma caballi; assembly: GCA_018065365.1. Classification (GTDB taxonomy): domain Bacteria; phylum Bacillota; class Clostridia; order Oscillospirales; family CAG-382; genus Coliplasma; species Coliplasma caballi. Next base: position 6,611 of record JAGHTH010000088.1, on the reverse strand, counting down.
ATGTGATGTTCTTCGAGCGGCTGCCGCATGGTTTCTCTCGATTTCGGATCAAACTCGGGGAATTCGTCTAAAAACAGCACGCCGTTGTGTGCAAGCGAGATCTCGCCGGGCTGTACCTTTGTACCGCCGCCGACCAGCGCGGTCGCCGAAATGGTGTGGTGCGGAGAACGGAACGGGCGCGTCGCGATCAGCGGGTTCAGTTCCGAGCCGAGTCCTGCGACGGAATAGACCTCCGAGGTTTCGAGCGCTTCGTCGAACGTGAGCGGGGGAAGGATGGACGGCAAACGCGCCGCCAGCATACTTTTGCCCGAGCCGGGCGGGCCGATCAGCATGACGTTGTGCATTCCGGCAGCGGCAAGTTCCAACGCCTTTTTGGCGGTCTCCTGCCCTTTGACTTCCGAAAAGTCCGCGACACCGGAGAGGGTCGCGCGTTCGAACGCCGTGTCATCGAAAACCAGGGGCTCGATCAGTTTGGTGTGATGCAGATGATCGAGCAACTGCCGCACGTCGTGTACGGGAAAAACCGAAATTCCGGGTGCGGCGGACGCCTCGGCGGCGTTCTCCTCCGGAACGTACAGGCATTTGAAACCGTTTTGCGCCGCCGCGAGTGCCATCGGCAGAACGCCGGGAACGGGACGCAGGATTCCGGAGAGGGAAAGTTCGCCCAAAAAGACCGAACGCGTGATGTCCGCGCGGTCAAGTTCCTCGGGGCGAAGCAGCGAAAACAGGATCGGCAGATCGTAAACGGTGCCTTCCTTGCGGATGTCGGCGGGAGCGAGATTGACCGTTACGCTGCCGGAAAGCAGTTTGACGCCCATCACGCGTGCCGCGCTCTTGACGCGGGAAATCGACTCGCGCACCGCGGTGTCGGGAAGACCGATGATCTCCAACTTCGGATCGCTTGCGGGCGTGGAGTTTGCTTCCACCGTAACGATCCGGCCTTCCAGCCCTTTCAGCGCCGCTGAATAACAGGTGTGTACCATATTTTTCTTCCTCGCCGACGGAGGCGGAAACTCCTTTCTGCTTCGATTTTGCTTCCATTCTTATCTATTCTATCATATTTTTCATCGTTTTTCAATAACAAAATGTAAACCTCAAAAGATTTTTCCGCGGTTTCGGAAAACTTTTTTGAAAAAAAGTGAAAAAATCGAAAAAAATTCCCTTTAGCCCTTTACAGAACCGAAAAAAAGTGTTATGATGTTATTCGTGATAAAAACACAGGAGGTAATATAAACATGGCAAAATTGGAAAGAAAAAAGATTTCCATGGATGGTAACACCGCCGCCGCACACGTGTCCTACGCGTTTACGGAAGTCGCTGCCATCTACCCCATCACTCCTTCCAGCCCTATGGTGGAAGTAACCGATACCTGGTCTGCTACCGATAAGAACATTTTCGGCGAGCCGGCAAGAAACATTTTCGGCGATCGCGTAACGATTACCGAAATGCAGTCCGAGGCAGGTGCAGCGGGTGCCGTTCACGGCTCTCTCGCGTCCGGCGCTCTGACTACCACCTACACGGCTTCTCAGGGCCTGCTCCTGATGATCCCGAATATGTACAAAATCGCCGGCGAACTGCTTCCCTGCGTGATCCACGTCTCCGCAAGATGCGTGGCTTCGCACGCGCTGAACATTTTCGGCGATCATTCCGACGTGTACGCGTGCCGTCAGACCGGTTTCGCAATGCTGGCTGAATCCAACCAGCAGGAAATCATGGATCTGGGCGCGGTCGCACACCTGTCCACCATCAAGGGACGCGTTCCGTTCTTAAACTTCTTCGACGGCTTCCGTACTTCTCACGAGATCCAGAAGATCGAAGTGTGGGATTACGAAGACCTCAAGGAAATGGTCGATCTCGACGCTGTCAAGGCGTTCCGTGAGAGAGCGCTGAACCCCGAACATCCCGTTCTGCACGGCTCTGCCGAGAACGGCGATATCTTCTTCCAGCACAGAGAAGCATCGAACTCCTACTACGACAAGATCCCGGCGATCGTTGAAGAGTACATGGGCAAAGTCAACGCGAAACTCGGTACCAACTACGATCTGTTCAACTATTACGGCGCTCCGGATGCCGACAGAGTCATCGTTGCGATGGGCTCCGTCTGCGACGTTACCGAAGAAGTCATCGACTACCTTAACGCAAAAGGCGAGAAGGTCGGTCTGGTCAAAGTCCGTCTGTACCGTCCGTTCGTCGCGGAGAAACTTGCCGCCGCAATTCCCGCTTCCGCAAAGAAGATCGCGGTTCTGGACAGAACCAAGGAACCCGGCAGCTTGGGCGAGCCGCTCTACCTCGACGTCGTTGCAGCGCTGAACCGCACCGGCAGAACCGACATCAAAGTGGTCGGCGGCCGTTACGGCTTGGGCTCCAAGGATACCACGCCCGCGTCGATCTTCGCGGTTTACGAGAACCTCGCGCAGAAAGAGCCCAAACAGGGCTTCACGATCGGCATCGTCGATGACGTTACCAACCTTTCTCTGCCCGAGACCGTTTCTCCCGACACCGCTCCTGCCGGCACTATTGCCTGCAAGTTCTGGGGTCTGGGCGGCGACGGCACCGTCGGCGCAAACAAGAACTCCATCAAGATCATCGGCGACCATACCGATAAATTCATTCAGGCATACTTCCAGTACGACTCCAAGAAGACCGGCGGCGTAACGATCTCCCACCTGAGATTCGGCGACAAGCCCATCAAGAGCCCGTACTACATCACGAAAGCAAACTTCGTGGCGTGCCACAATTCCTCCTATATCCTCAAGGGCTATCACATCGTTCAGGACGTGAAGCCGGGCGGAACGTTCCTGCTCGACTGCCAGTGGAAAGAGGAAGAACTCGACAAACATCTGCCCGCAGACGTGAAGTCCTACATTGCGAACAACAACGTCAAGTTCTACATCATCGACGCTACCACGATCGCGACCAAGCAGATCGGCAACGCGAAGGTCAAGAACACCGTCCTGCAGTCCGCGTTCTTCTCCCTTGCAGGCATTCTGCCCAAGGATGAAGCGATCGAATACATCAAGAAGATGGCATACAAGTCTTACATCAAAAAGGGACAGGCAATGGTCGATCTCAACTATGCCGCGATCGACGCAGGTGCCGATGCCGCAAAAGAAGTCTGCGTTCCGGACAGCTGGAAGAACGCTACTCCCGATGCCGCTCCCGCAGCAGCGCAGGGCAAGCGCGCAGACCTTGTGAAGTTCGTCAACAACATCGTCGCTCCCGTCGGTCAGATGAACGGCGACCGCCTGCCCGTTTCCACCTTCCTGGATTACGCGGACGGTACGCTGCCGCAGGGCGCTTCCGCATACGAGAAACGCGGCGTTGCCGTGAGCGCTCCGATGTGGAACCCCGCAAACTGCATCCAGTGCAACAACTGTGCATTCGTCTGCCCGCACGCAGCGATCCGCGCTTACGCGATGACCGCTGACGAGGCGGCAAACGCTCCTGCGGCGACCAAGTTCGCCGAGAAGCCCGTCCTCAAGACCGATTATAAATTCACGATCGCCGTCAGCCCGCTCGACTGCATGGGTTGTACGCTTTGCGTCAAGGATTGCCCCGTTACCGCGAAAGCGCTGAAGGACGCAACCGCTGCCGCAAACGAGGAATTCCCGGACGATCCCAAGAAAGCCGCAAAGAGAGCAGCGGAACTCGCCGCTCCCAAGAGCGCGCTGACCATGGTCGGCATGGCTTCCCAGCTCGATCAGCAGCCCGTCTTCGATTACTGCGTCGCAAACGTCGCGGAGAAGACCGAACTGGTCAACAACACCGTCAAGGGCAGCCAGTTCAAACAGCCGCTGCTTGAATTCTCCGGCTCCTGCGCGGGCTGCGCGGAAACCTCTTACGCGAGAATCATCACTCAGCTGTTCGGCGAAAGAATGTATATCTCCAACGCGACCGGTTGTTCGTCCATCTGGGGCGGCTCCGCTCCCGCAACGCCTTACACGGTCAACCGTGAAAGCGGCAAGGGTCCGGCTTGGGCAAACTCCCTGTTCGAAGACAACGCGGAACACGGTCTCGGCCTGGAACTCGGTCAGAAGGTGCTGCGTAACCGCGCGATCGGCAAAGTGAAAGAACTTGCCGAGATCGTTACCGACGACGCGAAGAAAGCGATCATCGACGCATACCTGAACACGCTGGAAGACGGCGCAGCAAACGCAAAAGCAACAAAAGCATTGGTCGAAATGCTCGAGAACTGCTCTTGCGAGAAGTGCGCTGCCGTTCGTGCGGAAATTCTCAAATACAAGGACTACCTCGCGAAGAAGTCCGTCTGGATCTTCGGCGGCGGCGGTTGGGCATACGATATCGGCTTCGGCGGCGTGGATCACGCGCTCGCTTCCGGTGAAGACATCAACGTCTTCGTCTTCGATACCGAAGTATATTCCAACACCGGCGGACAGGCGTCCAAGTCCACTCCTACCGGCTCCGTGGCACAGTTCGCGGCAGCAGGTAAGACGCAGAAGAAGAAAGACCTTGCGGCAATCGCAATGTCCTACGGCTACGTTTACGTGGCACAGGTCTGCATGGGCTACGACAAGAACCAGTTCTTAAAAGCATTGTCCGAAGCGGAAGCATACCACGGACCTTCCCTCATCATCGGCTACGCACCCTGCGAAATGCACGGTGTCAAGGGCGGCATGGCGAACTGCCTTGCAGAGCAGAAGAAAGCCGTTGAAGCAGGTTACTGGCAGACCTTCCGTTACAACCCCGAAACCGGTAAAGTTGCGCTGGATTCCAAGGAACCCACCGGCAGCTACCAGGATTTCATCCGTTCCGAAGTCCGTTACGCACGTCTGGCACAGTCCTTCCCGGAGAGAGCGGAAGTTCTGTTCGCAAAGGCAGAAGGCGATGCAAAGGCGAAGTACGCGAGACTGAAGAAACTGTCCGAACAGGACTGATTTCTTCCGGAAAACAGGCGTGATCGCCTGAAAGTATGACGTTCAGATCCGAGGGAACCCTTTACGGAGTTCCCTCGGTCTGTTCTCGCGCGGATCCTTTGAGGAAAGGGCAAAACGGGTTTTCGCCTTTTCGTCAGATTGTCCGACACACCCGTTCAAACAACGGGGAATCAGTTTGAAAACAGACGTTTGCAGCAGGAAGTTTCTCTCTATATAAGAAAGGATGGCCATCGCCATGGAGACCAAAAAAAGACCGCCTCGCACCGAATATCTGTCCATGGCGACGATCGTGATCGTGATCGCCGTCGTTATGGTCATCATCATGATCGCGACCTCTCCGAAAAGCAGTCGGGAAGGTGTTTCGTCGGAGGAACCCTCCGTGCCCGAAATTTCCGTGGAGGAGAGTTCGGAAGAAGAAAGTTCCGTTCCGGAACAGCAGACGGTTTACGCCGAGGTCAAAAGCGTTTCACGTTTGAACGGGCTCGTCGCGATCACACGCGCGAATTCGTCCGGAAGCACGCCCTCCGACCTGGTCAGCGTGTATTCCAAAAAGAACGATACGTTCGGGTTAAGCGGCAGCGCGTTGAAACTCTCCGGGCAGGCAATGGACGCGTTCAACGACTTTACGCAGGCGTTTTTTGACGTCAAAGGCAAGAACAACCTCGTGATGCACAAAGGATATACGCCCGCGTCCGAACTGACCGCCGACGACGCGGAACGGCAGGCGGACCTGACCACCGGCAACGCGGTTTGGCTGACGCTGTATCCCGCCGATCCCGACGGCGATACGCTCGGCAGCGGAAAATTCACCTGGCTGGCGGACAACTGCAACACCTACGGCTATATCCTGCGTTATCCCGACGAGAAATCCGCGTACACCGGACAGACCGGCACCAAGAGCTTGTACCGTTTCGTCGGTTACACCCACGCCGCGTATATGGGCAAATACCACTACTCGTTGGAGGAGTACCTTACCACGATCAAATCGAACGCTTCCTATGAAAACCCGGTGCTGTTCGACGCGGGCGGGAAGACCGGCGACCGTTCCTGTATGCTCTATTACGTCGCGGCGTCCGACGCCGAAACGACGCAGATCCCGATCCCCGAGGGGAAGACCGACTACGAAATCAGCGGCAACGGAAGCGACGGATTCATCGTGATCGTCTATTAAAACCGCTTCGCTTGCTTTGACTCCACACAAACCAACAGGAAGACTCCGGACAAAATTACTGCCCGGAGTCTATTTTATTACTCATTTTTGACATTCTTTGACCACCGAACAAATGTTTTGTAAAAACGAGCACAGCGTAGAAAATCAGACCGTTTTTTTGTGCAAAATAAAACGGATTTTTTGTGGAATGCGTCAGAAAAACATCCTTTTTGAAATGGTTGACATAATTTCGTAAATTATACAGAGCGGAAAAGGACAAATGCGATGCCGAAAAGTTTTGATCTCCATACCCGAAAACTGCATGGAATTGCAAACACTTTTTGAATAAATACGGTTTCTTCTGATATACTTTTGTTTTCAAATAAAAAGAAACGAAAATTGTCTGTTACATTTTCCTGCCAGATCGGGATCGGAAAACGCGCCCGGAAATCGTTTTGCGGCAGTGAAAACAGGGCTCTTTGGAACGCTATATATAAAGAGGATATGCTTGACAAAACCACTTTCACATGGTAAGATAGGACGAATTGTATTAGAAGTATACTTTC
>JAGHTH010000102.1 GCA_018065365.1 Candidatus Coliplasma caballi | reverse complement strand
TCGTTGGTGTCCATGCTCGCCGTCAGCATCGTCGCGAGCGGACGGGCGGACTTGTCGGGCTCGATCGCGGCGGCAAGCACCACGAGGTCGGCTTCGATGCGAAGCTGACGATCCATGATCAGATCGGACCCCTGCACGATCAGCTTGTTCCCCTCGGGCGAAACCTTGCCCACCATGCCCTTAACGTAATGTACGCCGTATTCCTCGACGGCGCGGCGGTAAAATTCGTCGAAATTTTTTCCCGGCGTTCTTACGTCGATATAGAAGACGTAAACTTCGGTGTCCGGGTATTTGTCCCGCGTCAGCATCGCGTGCTTGGCGGTGTACATACAGCAGATCTTGGAGCAATACTCCTTGCCTTTTTTCGCGTTCGCTTCGCAGCGCGAACCCACGCATTGCACGAACACGATCGTGTGCGGATGTTCCCCGTCGGACGGACGCAGCAATTTTCCGCCCGTAGGCCCGGCGGCGTTGGTCAGACGCTCGAACTCCAAAGAGGTGATGACGTCTTTCGACTGCGAATACGCAAATTCGTCAAACGGCTCCATCGAAATCGGATTGAAGCCCGTCGCGACCACGATCGCGCCGTATTTTTCCTCGATGAGCTCGTCTTTCGCCTTGTAATCGATCGCGCCCGCGGTGCAGACCTTGGAACAAACGCCGCATTTCCCGTTTTTTAACATATTGCAGTAGTCCGCGTCGATCGTCGCGACCTTCGGAACTGCCTGCGCGAACGGAATGTAGATCGCGCGGCGGGTGTCCATTCCGAGATTGAACTCGTTGGGAATGTTCTTCTGCGGGCATTTTTCGGTGCAGAGTCCGCAGCCGGTGCAGAGGTCTTCCCGCACGTAACGTGCTTTGCGGCGGATCGTTACGTCAAAATTACCGACGAAACCGCCGACCTTTTCCACTTCGGAATAGGAGAAGATCCGGATCTTGTCGCTCTGCCCGACGTCCACCATTTTCGGTGTCAGGATGCAGGCGGCGCAGTCTAACGTCGGGAACGTCTTGTCGAGCTGTGCCATTTTGCCGCCGATCGTGGGCTTGGTCTCCACGATGTCCACGGGAAAGCCCGCTTCGGCAATGTCCAGCGCGGTCTGGATGCCCGCGATCCCGCCGCCGATGACCAGCGCCCGCTTGGTAACGGGCGTTTCGCCGGGGGTAAGCGGAGCGTTCAGATGCACCTTCGCGATCGCGGCTTTGCCGAGAATGATCGCCTTTTCGGTACCGGAAGCAACCTCCTTATGTACCCACGAGCATTGCTCACGGATGTTGGCGATCTCGACCATATAGGGATTGATCCCGGCGGAAGCGGCTGCCTTACGGAAGGTCGCTTCGTGCATTCTCGGAGAGCAGGAACAGATCACGATCCCGGTCAGAGAATGTTCCCGGATCGCGTTTTTGATCAGATCCTGTCCCGCCTGCGAGCACATATACGGATAGTGCGCGGAAAACACCACGCCCTGTTCTTTTTTCAGTTCTTCGGCAACGGCGGCAACGTCAACCGTGCCTGCGATGTTTGTGCCGCAATGGCACACGAATACGCCGATTCTTTGCATGACTTCGCCTCTTTACTTCAGATATTTCCGGAACGCCGTTACGACCGCCTGCTGCGGAAGTTCGTCATCCGCGAGCGCGGGCAGATCGTCCGGTTTCAGCCGTTCGCTGTCTTTGGTACGGACGACGGCAAGTCGGAACGCCTCGACGAGTTTTCCCGGCTCCACGCCGCGCGGACAACGTTCCACGCACGCCATACAGGAAAGGCATTTGAAAACGGACTCCGAGCGCAGAAGCGGCTCGATCTCGCCCGCCTCCACCATCGCCACGAATTCGTGCGGGTGGTATTCCATTTCGTCGTAGGACGGACAGGTCGCGGAACATTTTCCGCATTTCATACATTTGCGCGGATTGACACCGCTGATGCGTAAGATCTGCTCCTGCAAACGCTTTTCGTCAGCCATTCCGGGCCTCCTTCACTCCGAGCGCTTCTGCAAGCAGCTCGGTAAAATAGATCACGGGCAGTTCGCTCCCGTTTTTGATCAGGTTGTAACGGCAGAGCGGGCAGGCGGTTACGATCGCGGACGCGCCGTGATTCTTCGCGCTGTCCGAAACGGCGTTCGACCGTTTTTTCGTCGCTTCCGCGTCCTCTAAACAAAGGTGTCCGCCGCAGCATTCGTTCCGCATCGCGTAAACGACCGGCTCCGCACCGAGCGCCCGCAGAAAGTCCTCGATGATCACGGGGTTTTCCGGATCGTCAAACGCCATCACTTTTCCGGGACGCAAGAGCAGGCAGCCGTAATACGCGGCAAGTTTTCTGTCCGAAAGCGGATGCACGACCGCTTCTTTCACACGGTCAAACCCGACGACGTCGCGCAGGTACTCGAGATAATGATACACCCGCGTTTCGCCGTGATATTCCGTTTTGAAATCGTCGTCCTGCGCCATGTACGCGTTGACCTTATCGGCAAACGAAGCGTTTTTCATCGCCTCGTTGGTGCGTTTGATGACGTTGTGGCAGGCAGAGCAGACCGTAACGAGCGGCTGCCCCGCGTCGCGCGCCGCTTTTAACGCGCGGACGGCGGAAAGCTTGGTCGCGATCTCGTCTTCGCTCGCCGTGAACGCGCCGCCGCAGCATTGCCACGTTTCCGGCTCGCACAGGGAAAATCCCAGCTTCTCGGCGCAGGCGCGGGCGTAGAAATCCAGATTCTTTGCCTTGTTCCGCAGCGTACAGCCGGGGTAATAGCTTACAGTTTTCATTCGTTATACCATCTGTTCCGGGTGGAACACCTCGTCAAACCGCTCGGCAGTCAGAAACCCGAGTTCCACGCACGCTTCTTTGAGAGAAATGTTGTCGCGGAACGCTTTTTTCGCGGTCTTGGCGGCGTTCTCGTATCCGATATAGGGGTTCAGCGCCGTAACCAGCATCAGCGAATTGTGCAGGTTGTGGTGCATTTTTTCTTTGTCGGCCGTGATCCCGACGGCGCATTTGTCGTTGAACGAAACGATCGCCTCGGCAAGCAGCCGCGCGGACTGCAGGAAATTGTACGCCGCGACGGGCATAAAGACGTTCAGCTCGAAATTGCCCTGCGACGCCGCCATACCGACGGCAACGTCGTTGCCCATGACCTGCACGGCGACCATCGTAACCGCCTCGCATTGCGTGGGGTTGACCTTACCGGGCATAATGGAAGATCCCGGTTCGTTCTCGGGAATGCGGATCTCTCCCAACCCGTCGCGCGGGCCGGAAGCCAGCCAGCGAACGTCGTTGGCGATCTTCATCATATCGCAGGCGCACGCTTTGATCGCGCCGTGCGCAAACACCAATTCGTCTTTGGAGGTCAGCGCGTGGAACTTGTTCCCCGCCGTCACGAACGGTTTCCCGGTCAGTTCGGAAACCTTTTTCGCCACCAGAACGTCAAACCCTTTCGGTGCGTTGAGCCCGGTGCCGACCGCCGTCCCGCCGAGAGCAAGCTCGTAAAGCGGTTTCACGGCGAGCCGGAGCAATTCCGCGTCGCGTTCCAAGCTGGAACGCCAGCCGCTGATCTCCTGTGAGAATTTGATCGGCGTCGCGTCCTGCAAATGCGTTCTGCCGGACTTGACGATCCCCTCGTTCTCGGCTTCCAACTTTTTGAAAGTCGAAACCAGCTTTTCGATCGCGGGCAGCAGCTTGTCTTCGATCGCCAGCACCGCGGAAATGTGCATCGCGGTCGGGAAGGTATCGTTGGACGACTGGCTCATGTTGACGTCGTCGTTGGGGTGTGTCAGTTCTTTGCCGGCAAGTTGGTTTGCACGGTTGCGGATGACCTCGTTGGCGTTCATGTTGGACTGCGTGCCGGAGCCGGTCTGCCAAACCACCAGCGGAAAATGTCCGTTCAGTTTGCCTTCGATCACTTCGTCGCAGGCAGACAAGATCACGTTCAGCTTCTCGGCGGTCATTTTTTCGGGGCGAAGTTCCCCGTTTGCCAGCGCGGCGGCTTTTTTGAGAATGCCGAACGCGTGGATGATCTCCGCCGGCATCGTTTCGATCCCGACGCCGATCTCAAAATTTTCATGGCTCCTCTGTGTCTGCGCCGCCCACAAACGATCGGCAGGCACCTTCATTTCGCCCATGGAGTCGTGTTCGATTCGGTATTACATAGTAAAAACTAGCAAAAAACAACAAAAATAGATTGCGGGCATCCCGTTTTTCTCGCAAAACACGGCGAACCCGACAGGTTCGCCGCATGGCTTTCGGCAACTTAAAGTTTTGTCTGCGCGATAACGGCTTTCAACGCGTCCGCGCTCTTGCGGAGCGCCTCCGTCTCACTCGGAGAAAGCGGCAGAAGCAGCTTGTGCTGTACGCCGTGATCGCCGACGTTGCAGAGTACGGACAGGCAGACGTCGGAAATGCCGTATTCTCCGTGCATCATCGTCGAAACGGTCATCGTCGTGCTGATCCCGGAGAGCAGACATTTGCAGATATGGCAGACCGCCATCGAAACGGCGTAGAAGGTCGCCCCTTTGCGTTCAATGACGCGCGCGCCCGATTTTTTGACGTATTCTTCGACGTCGGAAGTATCCAGCTTGGGATACAGAGCGTTGGAGCCCAGCACCGAAACGGAATACTCCATGACGGGAATGTTCGAAATATTCGCCGCGGACCACGGGATCATCTGCGAATCGCCGTGTTCGCCCAGCACGTAGGCGTGGACGTTCTGCTGGCTGATCTGATAGTATTCGGCAAGGCGGCTGCGCAGACGCGCGGTCTCCAGAATGGTGCCGGAGCCGATGATTCTGCCTTCCGGAATCCCGGACTGTTTGCAGAACACATAGGTCAGCACGTCAACCGGGTTGCTCACGATGATATAGATCGCGTCGGTCGCGTAGGCGGTAACCTCCGGGATGATGCTTTTGAGAATATCCACGTTGGTCTGCGCCAGATCCAGACGCGTCTGTCCCGGTTTTCTCGCAACGCCGGAAGTGATGATGACGATGTTGGAATCCTTGGTGTCGTAATAGCTTCCCGCATAGACGTTGCAGGGCGGGCAGAACGGCGTTCCCTGCCGGATGTCCAGCGCTTCGCCCATCGCTTTGGTGCTGTTCACGTCGATCATCACGATCTCCGAAGCGATCCCCGCATACGCCAGCGTGTAGGCAATGGTGTAGCCGACGCTGCCCGTACCGATCACGGTTATTTTGTTCATACGAAGTTCAAGTCCTTTCCTTGCTCAGAATGAGCATCGTTCCCGATCGGGAACACGTCCGTCTTCCCGCTTTTATTCGGCGACGGTTTCGCCCTCGGGTTTTTCCTCTGCGAATCCCGCGGTAAATTCTTCTTCCGAAAAATCGCCCTCGTCAAAGAATTCCTCGTCGTCAAACGAAAGGTCTTCCCCGGAAAAGCCGTTTTTGATCTTCCCGATCTTTTCTTTCGCGAGATTCAGTTTGTCTTTGATCAGTTTTACCTGTTCGTCTTCGGGATCGTTCCATTTTGCGCGGCAATCTGAAACGAGCTTGCACGCAAGGTCAAACTGTTCCTGAACGCTGGGCAGAACGCTGAGCGTATATTCGTCCTTGACGTTCTCCTCGTCGCTGCGGTCGGTGTGGCGTTCCAAACTGTAAAGAAGCGCGGTTACCTTGCAGTCATCGCCGTCTTTTTCCACGCGGTAAGGCAGGAAAGCCGCCGCGAAAGCCGCCGTTTTCACAATGCTTTTCAGTAATTTCTTCATAATCGATTCCTTTCCGAACGTTTCATGAGGGTATAGTATCACATTTTTTATTTATTCATGGTATTATATCATACTCATTTGTTTTTTGCAAGAGAACATTGTGATTTTCTTTGATTATTTAACCAAAAATTTATATTTCATCCGATATTTCTTGTTTATCTCCCTGCCAATTTCTTCTATAATAAGGTATTCTGACCAATTTGTCATTCCGGAACGAAAAATTCCGTGTGTTTTGTAAAAGGAGTATTCCGCCATGCTTGCACTCAAAAACATCAAAAAGGACTATGTAACCGGCGATACCGTGGTTCACGCGTTAAAAGGCGTGGACATCGGCTTCCGCGCAAACGAGTTCGTGTCCGTGCTGGGCGCCTCGGGCTGCGGGAAGACCACGCTGTTAAACATCGTCGGCGGTCTTGACCGTTACACCTCTGGCGACTTAGTCATCAACGGCAGATCCACCACCTCGTTCGGAGACGCCGACTGGGACGCTTACCGCAACCATTCGATCGGTTTCGTCTTCCAGAGCTACAACCTGATCCCGCACCAGACGGTGCTGACCAACGTCGAACTCGCGCTGACCATTTCGGGCGTTTCCAAAGCGGAACGCCGGAAGCGTGCCGCGGACGCTCTGACGCGCGTGGGCTTGGGTGATATGATGAACACAAAGCCCAATCAGATGTCGGGCGGACAGATGCAGCGCGTCGCGATCGCCCGCGCGATCGTCAACGATCCCGAGATCCTGCTTGCCGACGAGCCGACGGGCGCTTTGGACACCGCGACCTCGGTGCAGATCATGGACATTTTGAAAGACATCGCCAAAGACCGTCTGGTCATCATGGTAACGCACAACCCCGACCTCGCGGAAGAGTATTCCACCCGTATCATCCGTCTCAAAGACGGTCTGGTTACGGACGACAGCGATCCCTATCCCGTTGAGGAAGCCGCCACGCCGGTGCGCAAGCAGCAAAAGAAGAAAAAGGCGCTCTCGATGAAGACCGCCCTTTCCCTCTCGCTCAACAACCTGATGACAAAAAAGACCCGCACGTTCTTAACTTCGTTCGCGGGCAGCATCGGTATCATCGGCATCGCGCTGATCCTCTCGTTGTCTTCCGGCATCAAGGCATATATCAACGACGTGCAGGAAGACGCGCTTTCCTCCTATCCGATCACGCTCCAGCAGGAAACGACCGACTATTCGGCAATGTTTTCCGCCATGACGGACGCCCGCGAAAACGCGCAGAAAGAGATCAAGGACGGCGAGATCTACGTGAACGATTCGCTCGTGAATATGCTCGCCGCCATGATGTCCACCACCAAAAACGACTTGAAATCGTTCAAAGCGTACCTCGACGCGCACTACGACGAACTGAAAAGTTCGATCACGGATATCCGTTACACCTATAACTTCAATATGCAGATCTATTCTTCCGACGGAAAAACGCGCATCAACCCCACCACGCTGGTGGAGAACATGGGCGAATCCATCTCGGGCATGGTCGGCATGATGAGCCAGAACAATTCCCTGTACGAAAGTTCCTACGCCTCGATCATGAACATTTTCCAGGAAATGCTGGACAACACGCCGCTGGTGCAGTCGCAGTACGACGTGATCGCGGGCGAGTGGGCGTACGATGCGCACGACGTCATGCTGGTCGTCAATGAGCGCAACGCGCTGACCAACCTCGTCCTGTACGTTTTGGGGCTCAAAGACCAGTCGGAACTTTCCGAAATGGTTACGATGGTGCTTTCCGGCGAAAAGCCCGATTTCGAATACGATAACTACACCTACGACGACTTCCTCGGGATGACGTTCTACGTCGTTCCGAACAGCGCGTTCTTCGTCAAGACCGACAAAACGTACGAGTCGGACGGCGTTTCCTATCCCGTATGGGAAGACGTCCGCGAAAGAAAGGATTTCAACCAGGAAGAATTCGTCGCCGGCTGCGAGAACAAAGTAGCGCTGACGATCAAAGGCATCATCCGTCCGAATCCCGACGCGGTTTCGACCTCCCTGCAGGGCGCGATCGCGTACAACGGCACGCTGACCGAAGAAATGATGGAACTCGTCCGCGAAAGCGAGATCGCCAAGCAGCAGATCACCCAAACCCCCGGCTACGACGTTGTGAGCGGACTTCCGTTTGACGACGGCAGATATGACAATCTCTCCGAAAAAGAAAAAATCACCCTGTTATCCTCCTTTCTCGAGGGCAGAAA
>JAGHTH010000120.1 GCA_018065365.1 Candidatus Coliplasma caballi | reverse complement strand
GATCAGAATGGAAAACAGGAACGGCAGGACGGATTCGCCGAAGATCCACGCCGTCAGCATGGGAAGCAGCAGCAGCGCCGCTTCAATGGTCAGAATGACACCGAGCAGGTATCGGATCATACGGTAATTCATTATTTGACGATATCCTTGATCCCTTTGAGCTGACCGCCCTTTGCGATCACGATGACGGTGTCGCCGTTTTCGATGACGTCGGCGCCGCTCGGAATGATGATCTGCTCTTTATGCACGATGCAGGCGATCAGCACGTCTTTGCAGAGCTGAAGGTCTTTGAGCATGATTCCGGTCAGTCCGGGAAGTTCCTCCTTTACCAGAAATTCGATCGCTTCGACCTTTCCGCCCATGATCTTATACAACGATTCGATTTCGCTGCCGCGCACGTTGGCGAGCGCACGGACGTACCGCAGCAGGTACGCTGCCGTGGAATTTTTGGGCGAAACAATGGTCTGCAGACCGGCGGTTTTATAGATCTCGGTGTGGTCGCGTTTGCGGATCAGCGTGATTACTTTCTCCACGCCGAGATTTTTGGCATACATGGACGTAATGACGTTTTCCTCGTCCTGCGAGGAAAGCGCGAGGTAAGCGTCGGTTTCGGCAAGCCCCTGCTCGAGCAGAACTTCCTGCTCCGCGGCGTCGGAATTGATGACGGTGCAGGAACATTGCTCCGCGAGTTCGCGGCAGAGCACAGGATCTACCTCGATCACGGTCGCGCGGATACGGGTTTTGCGCAGCAGTTCCAGCAAATAATAGCTGATTCTGCCGCCGCCCGCGACCAGAATATTCCGCACGGGTGTTTGGAACGCGCCGACCTCTTTGAAAAAGTGCGTGATCTCTTCCTCGGGTGCGGTTACGCAAAGCACATCGCCCGCCTGCAGAACGAAATGGCCGGACGGGACGAACACTTCGTCGCCGCGCTCCACGGCGCAGATCAAAAAGCGCATACTCAGATCGTTGCGCAGTTCGATCAGCGACTTTCCGCAAATCGCCGAATCTTCCGGCAGCGTGAATTCCGCCAGCTCAACGCGCCCGTGATAGAAGGTCTCGACCTTTGCCGCGGCGGGAAAACGCAAGCTGCGGTAGATCTCTTTCGCGGCGGAAAGTTCGGGGTTGATCGCACGGGAAAGGTTCATTTCCGATTTCAGAAGCCGCATCAGCTCGGTATATTCGGGGTTGCGGACGCGCGCGACGCTGTGCTTGGCGCCGAGCTTACGCGCCGCGGCGCAGCAAAGCAAATTCAGCTCGTCGCCGGGCGTTACCGCAATCAGCAGGTCGGCTTTGTCCGCGCCCGCTTTCTGCAATACCGAAATATCCGCGCCGTTGCCGACCACGCCGTACACGTCCTGCGCATCCGCAAGCTGTGCGATCGACGCCTGGTCGGTATCGACCACCGTAATGTCGTGATGCTCACCCGCAAGCTGTGCGCAGATCGCTCCGCCGACGGTACCGCTTCCGATAATAACGATCTTCATAGGAAATGAGTTCCTTTCGATACATAGTTATTTTTGGTATTATAGCATAAAAAACCGAATATTGCAAGACTTCCTGCCAAATTTTGCTTCTGCCGTCTGAAAAAGAAAGGACCGTCGCTTTACGCGGCAGTCCCGTCGGAACGTTGTTCAGTTTTCGGAAGATTCTTCTTCCTCTTCTTCCTCGTCATCGACGTCTTCGCAAACGATGTTGAGGATCTGACCGCAGGAAGGGCATTCCAGCGTGTCGCGGGATTCCAATTCGCAGGGCTCCGCATAGACCATTTCGCCGCAGGCGGGGCATTCCAAACCGATCGGGCATTCCTCTTCGTCGCAGCCCTCGCAGTCGTATTCTTCCTCGTCGTCGAGGTCGTACACGTCGGACTCCAGAGCGGACAGATCGGTGTCAAGCTCGTCGATATACTCGCGCATCGCGGAAGTTTCGTCTTCCAGATCCGCGACGGACAAAGACAGGTCTTCCAGCAGGTCGGCGATCGCCGAGAACAATTTGCCCTCGTCTTTCTCCTTGCTGATGTTCATCCCGTCAAGCAGACCTTTGATATAGGATGCTTTTTCAGATACCGTCATGATTATTTCACTCTTTCAAGGTATTCGCCGGTACGGGTGTCGATACGGATCACGTCGCCCTCGTTGATGAACATCGGGACTTTCAGTTCCGCGCCGGTCTCCACGATTGCGGGTTTGGTCGCGTTGGTCGCGGTGTTGCCCTTGACGCCGGGCTCGGACTTGGTAACGAGCAGTTCGACGAACATCGGGGGCTCAACGTTGAAGATGTTTCCTTTGTAGGAAACGAGTTTGCACATCATTTCTTCTTTGACGAACTTGAACGCGTCGGGAAGTTTTTCTTCCTCAACGGGAACCATTTCAAAGGATTCCATATCCATGAAATAGTACAGACCGCCGTCGTTGTAGCTGTACTGCATATCCTTGCGCTCCACGGTCGCGGTCGCAAACTTCGCGGTGGGGTTGAAGGTCGTCTCGATCACGGCGCCGGAGATCACGTTGCGCATCTTCGTACGAACGAACGCTGCACCTTTGCCGGGTTTGACGTGCTGAAATTCGATGATCTGCATGACCTGACCGTCCATTTCAAACGTCAGACCGTTTCTGAAATCACCTGCTAAAACCATAATATTCATCCTCCTACGTTTTCCCTTCTCGGAGAAAACACATTTTTCGTTGCCGATATTTTATACCATTTTCGCCGTTTTGTCAAGGGGGTTTTTGCATTTTGCCATGATTTGCTTGTGTTTTTGCAGAAAAAACGGGGCAAAAAAGAACTCCCCGCCCGTTTGGGCAGGGAGAAATTGCAGGATTGGGGTTATTCGTTTTGCGGATACGGCGTTCCGTTCATGATCGCCCAGATCTCCGCATAATTCGGCTGGAACGAACCGGGAGCCACTTTGGGATCGCACTCGGCAACAAAATCGAGGAATTGCTGTGTCGGGTCTTTCGCAGCGGATTTTTTCTGTTCCGCTCTGAGCTCGGCGATCATGCCGGAATAGAAGTCGATCAACTTCTGGTAGGTCGCCTGCTGATCTTCGATCAGCTCCATAAACGCATTGCCGACGGCTGCCGTTCCGACATCCCCGGCTCCTTCCGATTTGAGATAAAACAGACCATCGGCGATTTTGGCGGAAAACTGCATCGAGTCCATACGAACTTTATCGAGTTGTTCCAATGCGTATGCGATCGTGTACTTCGGGGAATCGTGAGCGGGCTGATCGGTTTGCGAAGCAAACTCTGCTTCAAACGCTTTGGTGTACTCCGCAGCGGATTTGGCGGCTTCCTTTGCCTGTTCGACCGTTTCGGTGGATTCGGTGGATTCGATGACCTCGCCGGTCGTCGTGGTGATTTTGATTTCTTTATCTGACATTTGTTCGTCCTCCTTGAATGTTTCCGGAGGGCACGCAAGGCAAATCGTCTGTTCGTCAACGAAGCGTGCCCTGCCGTTTTTTACCAGACCTTTTGCCCGTTTCGGGTAGGTCGCTTCATATTCGTTTCCTTGCTCATCTACAACGCGTACGTTTTTTTCGATGGGTGTCATCCCCTTTGTAAATGATTTGAAATCCCGTTTTTTGTGATGGGTGGCTTCCCCGATTTCATTTTGAGTATAACATGGGGAAAGGCGTTTGTCAAGAGAGAAAAAGAGAAAAGAGAAGAACGAAGAACGAAAAAAGAAAAGAACCAAATAAAAGAGAACCACGCGCGGTGGTTTTCTGTTAACAATAAAAAAATTCTGTTCGCATAGCGAACAGAATTTTTTGAGTATAGGTTCCTTAAAAGATATGTTTTTTAATATTACTTAATCGACATCCAAATGCCTTCTGCTCCGATGCCGTTTTCAGGAGGAGTTAATATGCCCTTATCAATCAGTGCTTCCACAAGCGTATCCAGCACCGGCAGATTTGCCAAGCGATTCACATACAGATAATCGCCAAGCAAATGTTCAGGGATATTTTGACGGACGAACTGAGATACTTTACTTGCAATAGAGTTGACGATTTCTTCCGGCATCAAAGGGGACAAGAGGTTTGTAGTGTTAAACAGCGAACGGGAATCCTCTTCCTTATGTACAAGGAATTTTGTGTACAAAATATCATTCTCACGATACAAATATCCGCATTCGATTGCTTTTGCCGCCACCTCTTTCTCATCTTCGGAAAGATTATCGATCGGTAAGCCGTAAACAGCTCGAATCGCCATCTGCAGTTTTGCATCCGTTGACACATTAAGCCCACAATGAAAATGTGGTTTGATCCTTCCGATATAGATGTTATTCAAGTGGATATGCTTATATCCGCAGATATCCGATGCGTCTACTCCGTCCCAACCGCCTCCCCAATGTTTGGATTCAGTTCCGTTCTTATAACAGAAAACGGTAAACGGGCGGTTGGACTGTTCCACATCCTTCATATAAAAGTCTTTTAATTTGTTTTCCACACATTCTGAAAAGGCATTAGCCAT
>JAGHTH010000167.1 GCA_018065365.1 Candidatus Coliplasma caballi | reverse complement strand
ACCCCGTACAGCGCGGGGAAAGCCGTTTTGGTCAGCAGGAATTCTTCGCCGGTCAGCGTCAGCTTCTCCATCGGCACCAACCACTCGATCAGCGTCGTGAGCGAAACGAAAGCGAACAGTACGAACAGAATGACGACGATGCTCCCGACGCCGAAGAAGCCCGCGGAAAACGGGATCGCGAGCAACAGCACCGCGAGCAGCACAAAACAAACCGCAAAGCAAAAGCGGGTGCGTTTCAACGCGCGCCCCTTGGTGTCCGCGTCGTTTTGCGCGTCCTACCGGTGCTTGGTGAAATAGTCGTTCATGTCTTTGACCGACCGGTCGTTGAGCTTTTTGACGAACCGATCGGAAAGAAGCTTCCCGATCCCGTACCACGCCACGGCGCAGACCGTCAGAATGCCGGGGACCAGCAGCGAATCCGCGCTCCATTGTCCTTTCTGCGCTTTGCCGAGAGTGAGACCGAGTATCATTGCGCCGAGCGAAAGCAGCCACGCGAGCAGGAAGCAGAAAGTGCGCCTGATCGTCAAGCCGGTGTCCTGTTTCTTTTGCTCCATTCTATTTTTTCTCCATCTTCCGAAAAATCGTTTTTTTCTGCCTTTTTTTGCAGTATAACAAAAATATTTTGCGCTGTCAAGATTTCTCCGCATCAAAAAAGCGGCTTTTGCCGCCATTTTTTGCATTTTTTGGAACAATCACTCCTGCTTCCCCGCCGCAAACCCCATTTTCACGGTCAGATCGCCCAAACTTTTGTCGTACTGCGCTTTCGTGATCGCGTGGTGCGCAAGGAAGGTGTCCAGCAGTTCTTTCTGCCGCTCGTAAAGTTCCTTCTTCTTTTCCTCCGCGCTCTGCTCTTTGGTTTCTTCCATTCTTCCGACCGCTCCTTTCGTTCTTCCCAAGCAGTTATTGTAGCAGAACGGCTCCGACTTGTCAACCCGTTTTTTCAAAAAAAAGAGAGGCGCTTTCTCCCCCGAAAGCGTCCTCCCCATGTGTTGCGCCCCTTTCGTTCTGCAACCCATTTTCAAAGTGATCAGTCTGCGTTCTGTGCGGTCTGGATGTCCAAGAGCGACAGGAAGTTACCGTCGCCGACGTAGGTTTCGGGCAGCGTACCGTTCCAACCCTGGATGAAGTAGTACCGGAGCAGATCCGCCGTCATGCTTTCCTGCAGCATCTTGTTGACTTCCGCCTGCTTTTCGCCCGTGTACGCGTCCGCGTCCGCTTTCATCTTCTGCGCGTCTGCTTCCGCCTGCGCGTTGATCCGGCGCACCTCTGCTTCCGCGTCTGCCTTGATCTGCGCGGTGCGTGCTTCCGCGTTAGCCGCGATGACCGCACGTTCCGCCGCCTGTTCCTGTTCCATGGTCTGCCGCTTCTGCTCGATCTCCGCCTGCAATTTGTTCTGCGCGGCGACCTGCTTCGCCTCGACCGCCTGCGTAAAGGCGTCCGCGAAATCAATGTTCTCGACCGAGGTCGAAAGCACCACGATGTTGTACTTTGCAAGGTCCGAGGTCAACAGTTCCTGGATCTGCTTGGAAAGGTCGTTGCGCGCCTCCACCAGCTCGTCGGCGGTGTATTTCGCGATCACGCTCTTGACCGACTCCTGAATGCGCGGCGTCATGACCTTTTCGTAGTAGTTCTCGCCGATGTTGCGGTAGATCTCCTGCGCGTTGGCTTTTTCGATCTGGTAGTTGATCGAGTAGGAAAGTTCCACTTCCTGAATGTCGCTCGAGAAGCAGGACAGCTGGAGCATTCCCTTTTGGTTCCGGTTGTCCATCTTGACCACGTCCTGCCACGGCGCCTTGAAATGTACGCCCGCTTCCAGCGTGTAGTTCTCGACTTTACCGAACGTCGTGATGATTCCGGTGTGTCCGGTCGGAACGGAGGTCGCGCAGGACAGAACGATCACGATCACGCCAAGCAGCGCCAGAAGCTGCCGTTTGTGCAGATACCAGGTCAGTTCCTGTCTGACTTTCCCGTTTTCCGAAAACTTGTTGGTCCCGATACCGAGCAGCAGGAACAACCCTACCGTGAGGACCAGTCCGAATACAAAGAGTGCCATAATTTTACCTTCCTTTCAGGTGTTGGTATTTTTTCTCTTTTTGTGAATTTCAATGAACTGTTTTTCAGTTCGTAAAGGATTATAACACACGGTCGCGTGATTGTCAATAGGTTTTTCAAAAAAACTTGAAAAAATTTTTGAAAGTGCCGAAAGCCCTTGCAATCCGACGAAACGTGTGGTACAATGTGCGCAGAAGAAACCTTTTTTCTTCAAAAACCTTTTTCAAAGGAGAACTGTATATGGAACTGCGTCCGAACGACCCCTATTACAAACCTTACGCGTATAAAAAGGTAGCGGAAAAGTATTTTCTGCGCAACGATCCGGATTACCGGCAGGAAAAGAACCTGCTTTCCGGCAAAGGACAGGCAATCATCTGCTACGGCGCTTTGGAGGAAGAATTCCGCGTTCCTCATTATAATACGCCCGACACCGAGTCCCGCTTGACCGACGGAGTGTACGCCGAGCGCGCGACCTATACCGATCCGGCGTGGGTGCGTTTCTCGCGCGGCGTCGCGCGTTCGATCGTGTTCGACCTCGGCGGCATCTGCGCGGTCAAAGAATTCCGCATCCGGATGCTCAAAGAGAACGCCACCGGTGTCCGCCTCCCGAGAAACGTGTCCTTCTCCGTTTCCGAAAACGGCGTTGATTTCGGCTCCGCCGCCCTGCTGCAAGGATTTTCTTCCGACCGCGAGAGCGACATCGTTTCTCTCGTCGCCGGTTTGGAGCCCGCCGTTCGCGCGCGCTTCGTCCGCGTGGACTTCGGCTGCCCGGTACACGTCTATATCGACCAGATCGAAGCGATCGGCACCAAAAACCCCGAGGGCGCCGTCGCGATCGAGCCCGACGAGCCCAAAGACGCGACCTACCCCGACAAATATTGCTCCGCGGAACAACTCGGCGGCGCGAAAGACGTGGTGCTCGCCTATTTCTGCGGACGCGGACGCACGCCCCTTACGACCGAACATTTCAAGCCCTACGTCGGCTATCTGAATAAGGAAGGCAAAGCCACCGACACCCTGTTCGACGGCTACCTGTTCCTCCCGTTCGTCAACTTTTTGTACGAGGGCTACAAGAAACGCCCGCTGACCAAAGACGACTGGCAGTTCTACATGGACGAGCAGTTTATTCCGAACGGCAACTTGGACGCGCTGGAGGAAGCCGTTTCGCAGGTCGCCGCCGAACTGAACAAGCCCGACCTCAAAGTCAAGGCGTTCTTCTCGATCCTGTACCCCGTCGTCGAACAGCACGATTTCGGCGTCGTGGACGGCAAAAGCCGCGACCTCTGCGTGCTGGAAGACCGTATCGCCGTGCTGAAATGGCTGATCGACGAACAGGAAGAACGGTTCAAGGCGAAAAACTACAAGCACATCGAACTTTCCGGCTACTATTGGTTTACCGAGGAGATCGACTACGCCGACAGCCAGCTGCTCGAAATGATCCGCTTCACCACCGACTATATCCGCGCAAAGAATCTCATCACGACCTGGATCCCCTACTATCTCGCGTCCGGCTACGACGATTGGCGCCGCCTCGGCTTCGATATGGCTTGCTACCAGCCGAACTACGCGTTCAACCAGAAAGTGCCGGAGCAGCGTTTGTTCGACGCGGCGCAGACCGCGAAACTGCTCGGCATGTGCATCGAATTGGAAGTCGGCGGCACGGAAAAGTGGAACATCGAACACACCCGCAACTACTACGCCGCGGGCGCCGTTACGCGCTATATGCAGGACGCCGCGCATATGTACTACCAGGGCGGAATGCCGGGCGAGTTCTACCGCGCGTACCACTCCGAAGATCCCGAACTGCACTCCATGTACGACGACACCTACCGTTTCATCAAAGGAACTTACCCCGCCGACGGCTTTGACATCCCGGCGAAAAAAGAGGAAAACGCATGAAAAAACTGCTTTCCGTTCTCCTTTTGCTTGCGCCGGAACGCCGGCAACGGCTCCTGGAAAACGAAAACCTTTATGGTACCGTAACACCAACATTCTATCGGGGAAGTTCTTCTTTTTGAGGAAGAACTTCCTCCTTTTTTCCATACAAATGTCGTAATTTGTCAATTGCAAACCCCGAAAAAAAGTGCTACAATCGAATCATCAAACAGGATTGGAGCATCAAACCGTGAAAGAAACGATCGTCTTATACAACCCTCTTTCCGGAAACGGCAGAGGGGAATCGGAAGCAAAAACGCTCTCCGAGCGCCTTTCCGACGCGGCGCTTACTTTCGTTGACATGACGAAACTCGAAAGCTACGCCGACTTTTTTGCCTCGCTCTCGCCCGAAACGCCCGTGATCCTCTGCGGCGGCGACGGAACGATCAACCGTTTCGTCAACGATACGGACGGCGTTTCCTACGAAAACGAGATCCTCTATTTCGCCACCGGCAGCGGCAACGATTTCCTGCACGACCTCGGCAAAGAAAAGGGCTGTGATCCGTTCCCGATCGGCAAATACTTAAAAGACCTCCCGACCGTAACGGTCTGCGGCAAAACCTACCGCGTTCTGAACGGCGTCGGCTACGGCATCGACGGCTACTGCTGCGAGGTCGGCGACAAACAGCGCGAAACCTCCGACAAACCCGTCAACTACGCCGGCATCGCGATCAAAGGCCTGCTGTTCCATTTCAAACCCGTAAACGCCACCGTAACCGTGGACGGCAAAGCGCACACGTTCCGCAAAGTCTGGATCGCGCCCACGATGAACGGCCGCTTCTACGGCGGCGGAATGAACGCCGCGCCCTCGCAGGATCGCCTGAACGAAGCGCGCACGATCACGAACGTCGTCATGTTCGGCAAAGGCCGCCTGCACACCCTTGCCGTGTTCCCGTCCATTTTCAAAGGCGAACACGTGAAGCACGAGGATATGGTTTCCGTCCTGTCCGGCAAAGAGATCACGGTCGCGTTCGACCGCCCGACCGCTCTGCAGATCGACGGCGAAACGATCTTAAACGTCTCCGAATACACCATGCGCGCCGGCGTTCCCGCCGCGGTGTAAAAGAAAACCGAATTTTCAAACAAAAAGCGGTGCCGAACCGATCGTTCAGGCACCGCCGCTTTTCTTTTGTCGGGAAATTACGCTACGTAGAGGGAGAAATCGACTCTGCTCAGAATGAACGCGCCCAGGAAGATCGCTTCCAGATCGTCGCAGTCGGTCGTGATCACGGTGTTGTTCTGCTTGTTTCCGATCGCGAAAACGTCTTCTTCTCTCTCGCCCGTTACGTTCATCTTGTAAACGGCGACCTGGTTTCCGCTGCCGTCCAGCAGGGCGAATTCGGGATGCAGAAGATCCAATTTCAGATGGAATTTGAGCGAATAGCCCTTTTCCTCCAAAACGGTAAGGCAATTCTTGCCGTCCAGATCGAAGGACGAAGTCGTGGACATACTCATCCCGCCGACGCCGTTCGAAACGGTTTTCGTCTTGCCGACCTTGTGCTGCGAAACGGCGGAGGTGTTACGATTGACGAACTCATAATCGCACGCCGAGAACAGCTTGAATTTCACAAGATTTGCTTCGTAGAGAGAACGGTTGTTTTCGTTCTCCATTCTGAAACTCTGATTCTTTTTGCCGCAATGAAACGCGTGATAAACAGCCATAATCAATTCTCCTTTTTCTTTTTGAAAATCGTATATCCGAGCCCGCCCGCACCGATCAGAATGATCACGATGCCCGCGATGATAAACCCGAAATCGCCGGACGGATCGCTCATGAATTCGGACGGATCTTCCGGGTTCACGAACAATACCACCGTGTCGCCCTCTTTCATCGACGAATCGTACCGGGGGTACTCGACCTCCGAAAAATTCTTCCCGTCAAACGAATACTCCACGAATACGGTATGCTCGTAAGCCGCGTCGTCGAGCGGCTCCGCGGGATCGTAGGTGGGAGAAAGCGTTTCGTCGATCCGCACGATCTTCGCGCTCGTCTCAACGTAATTCTCCGGGATCGGCTTTTTTAACAGCAGAAACGCGGTCAGAAACGCGATGCCGCAAAGCAGCACCACGGAAAATACGATGACGGATCTGATAAAACTGAACTTTTTGATTGCGGATGCTTTCATAGATGTTCTCCTATGCAATAATTTCTGTTTTGGTCATTTTAGCATAAAACGCGCACTTTGTCAATGTTTTGACGCGCGTTTTTGCAAGTTTTTTTCAAGAATCGGGTTTTTGAAAAGGGTGCGGGAGGAAAAACGCAATCTTTACTTTACCTCGACCTCGCACTTGCACGGTGCGGAATCGCCCAAGTAAGCGTTGAAAACGTACTCAAACGAATCCTTGCCGGTGTAATTCTTGTCGGGGTAGTAGCAGAACGTTCCGTCCTCGCTGACCGAAACCGTGCCGTGTTCCGGACTCTTGACCAGCCGGTACCGCGCCGCGCCTTCGTTCGCGTCCGCGAGCTTGCCGGACAGTACCGTGTCTTTCGTACCCTGTGCGGAAACCGGATCGAGCGCGTCGGGGACCGCGTTCAGTTTCTTCTTGATGAACTGATAGGTGTAATCGTAGATCAGGCGGACTTTGTCCGACTTCGACGCGCACGCCTGCCGGAAAATGCTTCCGCTCTGGTAGTACATGTGGATCGTTTCTTTCATGAATCCGTCGGTAACGCCGTGCTTCATGTAGTCCATGTATTTCCGGAAGAACACCTCGTCGTTCAGCGCCTTGTCGTCGATCTCGATCTCGATGCACATTCCGAGGTTTTTCGCCATCTGCGTCGCGGAGTCCAACCGCTTCTCCAGTACGTCCGCGTGGAACGCGTAGTTGGGCTGGAAGCACGCCGCGTCCAGACCGAACTGCGCCCAATCGGAATAGCCGTACGCGCTGTAATACGGGATCCAGAACAGCTGCGAGCCGCGCTCGTGCGCGATTTTCGCCGTGCCGGTAATGTATGCGCGCGCGTCCGCGTCTTCCGAAACGCCGGGGATCGACTCGTGGTACCAATAGTAACCCGAGAACGAAAGGTTTTTGAAATTCGCTTCGGCAAACCGTTTTTCAAACGTGTCCATATACCAGCGAATGACTTTGAAACGGTTTTCCAATACCGACAGATCCTCGCCCACGCCGTCGCCGTCCACGTCTCCGAAGTTCTTCAGTTCGGGACGCAGATAGTACAGCGTAACGAACACGTCCACTTTTCTGCCGTTCAGACCGAGCGCCTCGTTGACCTGCCCGACCGCTTCGTCGAGCGCCTGCAGGTTCTTCCCGGACGTGAACAACTGCGTCAGCGTCCACTCCCAATCGCTCTTTTTGCTCGCCAGATGCCCGGCGACGCCGCTCGGGAAATTGCCGGACAGCAGGTACAGGAAACCGTCGAACATCGTATCGACGATGCTGCCCTCTTTGTCGAGGTAAGCGACGTAAGGAAGCGTTTCTTCCACGCTGTGCGAAAGCTTCTGCCCGTGGTACATCAAGCAGATGTCCTGCGCGCCGCCGAGCAGATCGTTTCTCGGCGTCAGATACTTTCCGCGGACGACCGTCTCTTTGGCGATCCCGGAATTTGCGAGCCGCACCGCGCCGCTGCCGACCTTTTTGGTGCCGAGCACCCGCATTTCGTCGGATGCCATCCAGCCGTAAATGTCAAACGAATAGCGCACGAACCGCGCCGCGTAGGGTTTATTGAATTTCAGTTCCTTTTCGGTCGCGTGGTAATCCTGCGCGCCGTCAAAGTCCAGCGTGCCGACCATATACCAATCGACCGCGTTATCCGAAAGCGCGACGGAAACCGAGGACGGCAGCCGCACGCCCCACTCGACGTAACTTAAGAAACTCGCATAGACCGCGTCGATCTGCGAAAGATGCCCGAGGTCAAAATAGATGCTCCGCGAGCCGCAGGAATTGAATTTGAAGTATTCCCCGCCGTGAATATTCGTGCCGCCGGCGCGTTTGCCGTTGGTCAGCAGTTTGGAGGACACTTCGGTGTTGTACTCTTTGTATTTCGTTTCGGGCGCGGACGCCTCGACCTGCACGGGCAGGTTCAGAAGCAGGTTGACCTGCTTGTCGTAATCCTTTTCGGACGACGGCCACAGCGAATCGCCCGTAACCTTCGGGAACACCACCTGCGGATAGAGCGCCTCGTCGGCGGGCGGCTCTCCGTAGGAATACACGCCGAACTCCTCGATCTGCATCAGCGAATGCTGTTCGCCGCAATGCAGGACGCATTTGACGTAGCGCGCCTTGATCGCCGACCGCAGCGTCAGCAGGAACGAAAACGCCCTCTGATCCGCGCTCGGCCCGTAAACTCTGCCGATCTCGACGAAGGTCTTCTTGTCCGTCGAAACCTCGTAAGAAACGTACACCGGGAATCCGGACGTCTTGCCGTTGGAGTACGCCGAAACGTCAAACTCCACGAGGTCGTCCCGCTCTTTCGCGAGATCAAGAACGATCTCCACGTCCTTTTCGCCCGAGAACGCGATCCACGCGCCGCTTTCCAGATAGCCCGAAACCACGCCGTCGGTCAGCTTGCGCGCGTCCGAATCTTCAAACCCGGCAGCGCATTTTTCGGACAGCGTGTAGAG
The DNA here is from genome assembly GCA_018065365.1 of Candidatus Coliplasma caballi. Lineage (GTDB taxonomy): Bacteria > Bacillota > Clostridia > Oscillospirales > CAG-382 > Coliplasma > Coliplasma caballi. The sequence continues at coordinate 645 of JAGHTH010000167.1, read as the reverse complement.
CTTGCCCGCACTGACTTCCACGCGCGTTTTGGAGAAATCGACCTTCCCGCCCTTGACGGACGAAAGCAGTTTCACGCGCTGATCGTAAGTTACGTTGTCCTCGCCGTAACGCTTGAGCAGTTCATCGACGTAGGCGACGTTGTAATCCACGCCCTCCACGTCCGCAATGACCTCTATTTCGTCCAAAAACATCCAGAACGAGCCCTTCGTCAGAATCAAACGGACGTATCTCGCCGAAACGTACCCGTCCAATTCCAGAACGAGCTGCTGCGCGGAGTTCATTTCGGCGGTCTTGCTCTTCCGCTTGGCGTCGCCCGCGTTCTCCCAATTCTTGTTGTCGTCGGAATAACTGACCTTGCACAAAGCAGGCGGCGCGATCCCCGCCTCCGTGGTATGCAGATAATCGACCGAGAACGCGTAGATCTTTTCGCGCACTTCTCCGAGGTCGATGACCACGGTCAGCGTGGACTCCGGGCTGTACCCCGCGTACGCGGTGTCCCCGTACGAAAAGTCCGTCGCAAACAGACCGTCGGTCAATTCACTGTGGTAGGAGTCCTCGTACTGACTTGCCGCCTCGGGCGTCGTCGTGTAGGAACAGCCCAGCGCAATGTTCGTCGCATTGACAAACACCGGCTTTTCCTCCCC
>JAGHTH010000165.1 GCA_018065365.1 Candidatus Coliplasma caballi | reverse complement strand
AACAATAGATATGCCTCCATTGTAGTATATATCCTAAGAAAGTCCAAGCTGAGAATACAACCAGACTTATCCCTATTGCTTTTATACTTTTGGTAATAAACTAGCGCAGCTAAACTAGAGTTTCTTGAACAAAATGCAGCCCGCCGAAGAGGTAAATCCTTTTCGGCGGGTTTTACTGTATAAAATACTTCCTTATGAGGCACTGCCTTTCTCCGTGGGCTTTTTTTGTGCTTATTCCGTTTATTAGTGCGGCAACCCCGGCGTGGGAACGGGTTTCTTTTTGCGGACGACCTGTTTGATGATCTCCGCGAGCGCGTCGCCGAGGCGATTGCCCGGAGCGGTAACGAACGCGGTCGGATCAAACCAGCCGCCGTTGATCTGCTCGTTCACGATCCAGTTCCACGTGCCTTTGAAATTGTTCTCCATGTTGGAATGCATCAGCAGGTCGGTCAGACGGTCGCGGAAATTTTCGTTCCTGCCGGAAAGTCCGCTCTCGGAAATCATTTCGACGGTAAAGCCGATGCTCGTTTCGGCGTCCCCGACCGAAACGGTCCATTCGCCCGTCTTTTCGTCGCGCACGGCGGCAAGCGCTTTGCCGTTGCGGGTAAATTTCGCGTCGGGGGAGAAGCCCTTGCAGTGCAGGACGTACGTTCTGTTTTCGGGGATCAGCGCGCGGTTGCCTTCCGCGGCAGAAACGGTAAATACGGCTTTCGTTTCGGTAAAGCGCAGTTCCATGCGGGTGGTGCAGGAATTCTCCGCCGCCGGCATCTTCTCGCCGTCGTCCTCGTAGAGCGTAAACACGTTGTCCGCGCCCGCGGCGACCGCGATCTCCATTTGCCCCGCGCCTCCGAGCGCGTTGCCGTGCGGAATATGCGCCTGCAGCGGAACGATCGCGCCGGGTTTGCAGAACAGCGGCATCTGCTCGATCGGGCGGAATACGTCGATCGTTTCGTTCCCCTCATAGACAAAGCCGGTAAACCAGTCCACCCAGCGACCGCCGGGAAGCCACACCTTCGCGTGTCCTCTGCCCGTTACGGCGTCTGCTTTTTCGGTGATCGGCGCGGCGATCAGTTCGCTGCCGAACCAGTATTCGTTGCCGTGCGCGTACGCTTCCTTGTTCTCGGGGTTTACGTGGTATAGCGGGCGCATCAGCGGGATCAGTTCGCTGTAATTGCGGTAGCACATCGTGTAGAGGTAGGGGAAAAGCTGATGCCGCAACTGCATAAAACTTTTCAGCGTGTCCGCAACGTCTTTGCGGAAGTTCCACGGCTCTCTGACCGTAAAAGGCGAGTTGGAAGAATGGATGCGGAAGATCGGAGAGAACACGCCGAACTGGATCCAGCGCGCGTTCAGTTCGTCGTCGCGGTAGCCCATCATGTGTCCGCCGAGGTCGTGCGACCAGAAGCCGTAGCCGATGTTGGACGCCGTGGCGGTAAAGTAGGGCTGGAAGTTCAGCGATTCCCAGGTAATTACGTTGTCGCCCGAAAAACCGACCGGGTAGCGCTGCGAGCCGTAGCCCGCGTAACGCGAGAAGAACAGCCCGCGCTTTCCGCCGCGTTTCGACGCGAGGAAATGGAAATGCCCGAGCATCCACAGCGGGTTTAAGCATTCCAGCGGATCTTTTTTCGGATCGTAGAAGTGCATCCATTGATAGTCGGTGCCTTGCTGCCAGTCCATCCACCAGAACGAAACGCCGTCGGCTTCTTTGGGGAAATGCAGAACTTCAAAGTACGCTTTCCAGAACTTTTTTGACAGACAGTTGAACGGAACGGGGTGCTTGGTCGCGGGGTCGATGCCCATACGGGTAGCCATTTCCTCGTAGTCGTCGTCCCACGGGCGAACGCCTGCCGCGGGGTGCAGATTCAGCGCCGTGCGGATGTTCCGCGCTTTCAAACCCTGCAAAAAGCGTTTCGGATCGGGGAACAGTTCTTTGTTCCAGGTGTAACCCGTCCAGCCGTCCGCGACGTATTCGCGCCCGTCGCCGTCGGTCAGATGCCAGTCCATGTCAATGATCCCGACCGCGATCGGCACGTCTTCTTCCTTGAACTTGTCCATCAGCGCAAGGTAACTTTCTTCGGTGTATTTGAAATATCTCGACCACCAGTTTCCGAGCGCGTAGGCGGGGAGCAGTTCCGGAATGCCGGTCAGACGGTAATAGTCCTTGACCGCGCCCTCGTAATCGTGTCCGTGGCCGAAGAAATACAGGTCGAAACAACCCGGATCGCGCGTTTCAAACCACCCGTCGTCCGTAAACAGCGCCGACTTGCTGTCGTCGATCAAAGCGTAGCCGTCGATCGAGCAAACGCCGTCCCCGAGTTCACACGCGCCGTTGATCTGGTCGAGCGTCGAAACGGTGCCGCCGAGGTTTTGCAGCGGTTTTTCGCCGTAATGCCACTCGGTGTAGGGTTTCGTTTTGAGTCGGATCGACAGCGTTTCGGGTGCAAAATCGCCGCCTTTGTAGGTCAGCGTCAGACCGTCCGTTTCGACGGTCAGCACGCCGTTTTCGACCTTGCTTCGCATCTCCACGCTTCCGAACGAGCGGCGCAGAACGACCTGCGTCGGCCTATCGGTAAACACGCCCGCTTCGATGCGGATGAGGTACGGCGACAGCACGGAAAAACGTTTGCCGTCGTATTCCGCGACCTGCGTTTTCGGCGTCTTGCCGTCGGAATAAAGGCCTGTGTAAGTTTTGTACTGTAAATATTCGGGAAGCATGGCGACTCCTTATTCTTCTTCGATTTTCGCTTTCTGCGAATTGATTTCGTATAGTTTGGAAACGTCGTATTTCTCGCTCCGGTCGTAGAAATACACGCCGTTCTGTTCCTGCTCGACGTCGGTTAATTGCGTGTAGCAGAACCCGATCATTTTGCCGTTTTGCAGCAGCGCTTCGGTCAGCCCGCGGTACCGCGCGAAGAATTCTTCCTCGGTTTTCGGGCCCTGCCCGTAACCCCAGCCGGAAGTTTCGCGCCTGCCTGTCCAGCGGATACCGCCGTACTCGCTCATAAAGACCGGCTCGCTTCCGCGCTTCTGCCGATCGGGGAATCGCTCGTACAGCGTACCGTCGGTCATCAGCTTGTCGTAGTGTTCCCGGAACGAAACGGGGTTTTGATCGTAGTCGTGAACGTCGTAAACGTCCGTCTCGACGTGGTAGTTCCCGCTCGTGTCGATGCACGGACGGGTGGGGTCGAGAGATTTGACGGTGCGATAGACCGTGCGAAGCACGTCGTTGTCCTGCCGCCTGCCGTTCTGATCCCAGGTCTCGTTGAACGGACACCAGCCGATCAGTGCGGGGTGGTTGAAGTCGCGGGCGATCTCCTCCTCGATCTCGGGCAGAAAATACCGAAGCGACGCGTAATCCGAGTGATCCAACCCCCAGTTCCCGTGTTCGCCCCACACGAGATAGCCGAGCTCGTCCGCGTAGTGCAGAAACAGCGGCTCGAAAATTTTCTGGTGCAGTCTCGCGCCGTTGAAGCCCGCTTTCATGGAAAGCAGAATGTCGTTTTTGAGTGCTTCCGCGGTCGGCGCGGTGTAGATGCCGTCGGGGTAAAAGCCCTGATCCAACACCAGCCGCTGAAAGACCGGCTTGCCGTTGACGCGGAAAACGCCGTCCGAAAGCGATACCTCGCGCAACCCGAAAAAGCTGCCGATCTCGTCTTCCGCAAACCGCAGTTTCACTTCGTACAGCCCGCCTTTTCCGACTTCCCAAAGGTGTGTCTCGGAGAGGGTGATCCGCAGCGAAACCGTTTCGCCGACGGCTTCGACGCGCGCGGAGCCGACTTCCTTGCCCGCCCAGAACGCCGAAACGGAAAAGGTTCCTTTGCCCTCGACGCTCGCCTGTACGGTCAAAGATGAATCGCTCACGGACGGATAGAAGGAAAACCGTTTGATGTATTCCTTGGACGGAACGAATTCCATATAAACCGTCTGCCAGATGCCTGTGGTGCGGGTGTAATCGCACCCGTGCGACGCGAACAGTTCGCTTTGCTTGCCGCGCGCCTGCAAAGGACTCCGCGTATCGTCTTCGGCATAAACGGTCAGGGTGTTCCTGCCCTCGCGCAGAAATTCCGTCGCGTCGATGCGGAACGACGTGTAACCACCGAAATGCTCGCCCGCGCGGACGCCGTTGACAAACACGACCGCGTGAAAATCGACCGCGCCGAACACGAGAAACGCCCTGCCGCGCAGTTGCTCCGCGCTCACTTCGACCGTTCTGCGATACCAGACCGCCGAAAGAAAGTCCTTGCGCTCGATTCCCGAAAGTTTGCTTTCCGGACAGAACGGCACGTCGATCTTTTCGTGGAATTTTGCGTCCGGCTCGTACAACTTGCGGTCGATCCCGCTGTTTCCGTGGTCAAATTCAAATTCCCAACTGCCGTTCAGGTTGACATAATGTTCTCTGAAACAATCAGGGTTGGGGTGTTCTTCCCTGGGAATCTTTGAGCGGAACAAAAACATGGCAAAGCTCCTTTCGGTTTTTCCTTTTCTTTCTTATTTTATCATATTATTCTGCAAAAGTCAACGAAAAAACGCATGGAGAACTCTCCACGCGCTTTTCGTTTTTCTAAAAAACGTTTATTTTTTGCCCAGCCGCGACAGCAGCATCTCTTTTGGCATATAGCCGACGGCGGAGCCGATCACGACGCCGTTTTCGAGATAGGCGATCGTCGGAATGTTCTGAATGCCGAACCGCGCCGCCAGCGCGCCCTGTTCATCGACGTTGACTTTGCAGAACTTCCACTCGGGATGTTCTTTCGCAACCTCGTCCACGATCGGCGCCATCATTCTGCACGGACCGCACCAGGTCGCCCAGAAATCGATCACGACGGGCTTGTCGGACAGCAGTACCTCTTTTTGAAAATCCTGTTCTTTCAGTTCCAGAATCGCCATAATAGTTCTCCTTATTTTCGTTTATTTTTCTTTGTAATACAGCATGCAATGGCAGTATCCCTCGAAATCGGGATCCGCGATCTGCTCGCGGAATTCTTTGCACATGCATTTGGTGTCGTCGTTCCGTTCGACGCGGCAGGGGCAATGTCCGCCCTTGGCTTTCAGCCCTTCGCGCACGGTGCGCACGATTTCGAGATCATCATTCAGACGTACTTTCATTTCGCAACCTCTTTTTCTGTTATTATAACCGCTTTCTTTGAAAAAACCAAGCGAAAAACGGCGAACGTTTCGTAAAAAATTTTTTAATCTCCGAGCGTGATTTTCCGTACCACGATGGATTTTGCGCGCACTCCGTGTTCGTCCGTCCGCGTAAAATCGCTGTATGTTACGAACGCGGTGTGATCGTCCGCTTTGCAGATGCCGTTGTTGGCACAGGAATATTCATAATACCGGCGATAGCGGTCTTCTTCCGGAACGGAAAGCAGCGGAATGACGTCGCCCCACGCAAGCCCGTCCGGATCGTCGCTCGCGCGCAGATACACGCCCGGTCTGCCGGAGGTCATCAGCAGCGTGTCGCCCGGCATGACCGAACACGGCCGCACGCCGTAGTCGTAGAACTCGAAAGGCCGACTCCACGTTTTTCCGCGGTCGTCCGAATAGGCGCAGAGCAAAGAGGGCGCCGGCTTTTCCGGCTCGTCTTCTTTCGGGAACGGGAACAGGGAGCCGGAACGCAATAACAGGAGCATACGTCCGCTTTTCAGGATCTCCAAAGAAGCCTCAATGAATCCCTCAACGGCGAAAGCGCCGGGCTTCGTGTATTCCGGCAGGTAAGGGACGGTACTCACGTATTCCCAGGTGTGCCCGAGATCGTCGGAACGCAGGAGATGAATGCAGCAATACTTCGTCGGGCAGGAGCCGTCTTCGGCGACGTACGCGCCCTGTACCGGCATCCAAAGAACGCCGTCCGGATCGCCACGGTATTCGTTGTTCGGCCAGACGCGCAGCAGATACCCCGGCGAAACGTGTACCGGCATATTTTTCCAGGTGACCTTGCAGGTTTCCCGCTTGACCTCGTTGCTGCCGGGCAGAATACGGTCGGCGGCAAATTCCTTTGCGACCTTGTCGTGCAGGATCGGTGTCAGCTCGTCCACGGTGTAAACGTCCCGCACGATGCAGCAGGCGAGGTGGCCTTTGCGCTCGGGCGGAAGCTCGGGCAGCGGCGGGAACTCCTTGAGGCAGGGATGCTCGCGCAGCAACAGTTTTTCGCCGTTCGGCAATGGCGGCACCGACCGCACCCAATCGTCAAGGTCGTGATCGCGCGTCCAGGTCTTTCCGCCGTCGTCGGAACGGAACAGCGGGTTTGCGTCCTCGCGCCCGTAGGCGTCGTAGTCGTCAAACCTGCCCGAAAACCGAATGAACAATACCCCGTTTTCATCGCAGTGGATCATCGGATCCTGCCAGCCGCCGCCGAAAACCGGCTCGGTGGTGCTTTGCGACACGATCACGGGCTCGGAAATGTCAAGCTTTTTCATGAGAAAGTCTCCTTTTGACTTTTAAGACCGCCATGAGCAGAATTACCCCGAAGCAAAGATACAAAACGGCATCGCCGACGACGGAATAGACGGTCGTCCCGCCGCCGATCGCGGCGTCGTAATACAAAATATCTTTCTCCATCGGTGCAGTCGAAGCGAGCGTGCGCCCTTTGGCATCGATGACCGCCGAAATGCCGGTGTTCCCGCACCGCAAAAGCGTTTTGCCGCTCTCGACGGCGCGCAGTTTGGAAAACCGCAGGTGTTGATAGACACCGGAACTCGTCCGGAACCAACCGTCATTCGTAACGACGACCGAGAAATCGCTGTCTTCGACTGCGCGGTCTTTTCCGGGAAATACCGAATCAAAGCAGATAAAGCAGCCGAAATCGTAACGCTCGGAATGCAAAACGGCGTCCGTCTGCGTGGTAACGAGCGACGCGCCCGTGAGGTTTAACCCTGCGAGCGACGGAAAAACGCGCGCGAGCAGCTTCCCGAGCGGCAGGAATTCGCCGAACGGAACGAGGTGCCGCTTCTCGTAAATGTCGGAAAGCGAGTGGTCGGGATCGACCGCGACAACGCCGTTGTGGATCCCGTCGTCTTTCTTTTGCAGAACGCCGAGGATGACCGTGCAGTCGTATTCCTCCGCGATGTCCGCGATCGCGAGGTGCAGCGGGCTTCCTGCCGAGAACGATACCGCGACGGCGGTCTCGGGCAGAACGATCAGCTTTGCACCCTGCTTTGCGGCTTCTTCGGTCATGGAAAGATAGGTTTTATAGACCTCGGCGACCATTTCGTTCGTCCATTGTTCCTCTGCGGTCGAATTGCCCTGCACGAGCGCGACGGGAACCTTTTGGGTAGTTTTTTGCGGGAGCAGCCAAAGCACCGTTCCGAGCAGCAGGTCGAGGCAGAGAAACGCCGCCGCTCCGCGCAGCAGGACGGGCTTTTTCGTGCCGATCCCTTCCGCGAGCAGTGCGCAGAAGAAAGACACCGAGAACGAAAGTCCGTAAACGCCGAACACCGAAACGGTTTGTAACATCGGAACAAAGCCGGTCTGCGACAGCGCCAGCGTTCCCCACGGAAACGCGAATTCGCCGAGCGAAAGCGCCCATTCGGTCAACACCCACACCGCGCCGCAGCCGAGGGCGCGGACGAGCGGGTTTTCTTCCGAAAACAAGCGGCAAAGCTGCCAGATCGCCGCGCAGACCAACGCCTGCAAAAGCGGGAACACCAAGCAGCAGAACGCCACGATCAGCGCGGACTGCCATCCGGAAAATCCGTAAACCGTCAGCGGATACAGCGCCGTAAACCAGGTGTAAAGAGGCAGAAACAACCCCGTGTAAAAACAGAACGCCTTGCCGAACGATCCTTTCTTTTTGCGAAACAGCAGGAAGAAAAACGCCGTCAACGCCGGAAACGCCGTCCAGAACGCCCATTCCCACCGAAACGCAAGTGAAAACACCGCTCCCGAAAGCAGGCAAAAAAGCCGGCTGCCGGTTGCGGTGTCCAGAAAGCGCCTCATGCTTCCGTAACTCCGCATTGCTCCGCCATGGCTTTTGCGGCCTCGTAGGCGGTTTGGAATGCTTCAAAGGGGGAAGCAAAGGTATATTTGTGTTTGATGTCGTCCAGCTTGGACAGGGAAGACAGGCCGTCGAACACCATGAGGTGGGGTTCCATAGTCAATACGACGGTTTGCCCTTTTCGGTCGTTCGCGACCGCCTGCAAAGTTTCCGACAGGTGCGCGACGCCTTTTCCGGGCGGGACGATCGTTCCGTCGCGGTCGGCGTCTTTGATGTGGAAATAAGCGATGTAATCTTTGAGAAGCGGGTATCCTTTCGATGCGTCCAGTTTGCAGAACGCGAAATTGCCGGGATCCAACACGGCTTTCAGCCGCCCGCCGAAATGCGAAAGCAGCGAAAGTTCTTCCTCGGGAGAACACCCGTAAATGTCTTTTTCGTTTTCGTGGCAGAGCGTGAAGCCGCGCGCTTCCGCCATGCACAGCAGTTCGTCGATCCACTCGAACACCCGCGCTTCAAACGCCTGCCGGTCGAGCGTACCGGAGTAGAAACTGAACATTCGGATCCGTCTGCAATCCAGCATTTCTCCGATGTCCATAATGCGCGAGAACAACGCCTTGTGCGCTTCAAAATCGCCCGTCGCGTCGATCTTTCCGATCGGGGAGCCCAACGCGGAAAGTCGGATGCCGGCGGCGCGGAGCTTACTCCCAACGGTTTTGACCTCGTCGTCGGTCAGCACGGAAAAACTTTTTCCGTCCACACCGCGCAGCTCCAAAAGCGGAATGCCGAGCTTTTGCAGCGCGAGAAGCTGGTTGTCAAAATTCGCGTCGATCTCGTCTGCGAACGCGGAAAATACGAATTTCGTCTGTTCCATAAAAAGTTCCTTTTTTCAGTTGACGGGTACGATCTTGCCCTCTTGGAAATAACCGATGTAGTTCTTTTTGCCGGTCTCGGTGATCGTGGTGTAGTACGCCATTTCGCCGTGCTTGTAGTTGCCGTTTTCGTCCGTAACGAAATTGCCTTCGGCATCGACCAACCGGGTATCCATCAGATTCTTGCGGAACGTGCCGGAATAACTGTCGCCGTTCTTCCAGGTGTAAAGACCGGTGCCGGAACGCATATCGTCTTCAAAATTGCCCTCGTATTTGTCGCCGCTCGGGAACGTCATCGAGCCGTAGCCGCTTTTGACGTCATCCTTGAAATAGCCCTCGTAGCGCAAACCGTCCGCCCAGACGAACACGCCGTAGCCGCTCTTGGCGTCGTTCTCAAAACCGCCCTCGTAGGAACTGCCGCTCACGAACGTGAATTTGCCGTGTCCGTTCTTCTGGGAGTTCTGCATTTCGCCTTCGTAGCGGTCGCCGTTGGCATAGATGAACACGCCCGTGCCGTCCAGCTCGTCGTTCGTGAAATCGCCTTCATATACGTCGCCGGTCGCCGCGTAGGTCATTTTTCCGTTGCCGTGGCGCTCCAAACCGACGATATCGCCGACGTAAACGTCGCCGTTGCTGTAAGTGATGGTATGGTTGTAATAATCCAGCGTCGCGGAACTGCCGTCGGGGTAGTTGATCGTTCCTTCAACGGGCTGTCCGTTTTCGGACTTTCCGATAAACTTCGATTCCTCATTGGATTTGAAGCGGAAGCCGAACACGATGAACACCAAAACGGCGGTCAGCGCGAGCAGCAGTACCGCGACCAACGCGATCGCCGCCGCGGGACTTCTTCTTTTGACCATTTTTGCATACTCCTTCCGGTCAGTCGCCGGCAAACGTTGCCGCGAACAGTTCCTGCAGTTTGGGATAGCAATACGTGAGGATCAGCCCGACCGCGATGATCGCACAGACGACGATCAGCAAAAACAGAACGGGGAGATTCTCTTTGCGGTATTTGAATTTCAGCATATCCGCCTTTTCGGGCAGCACGTAATACCGCGTTTGTCCGTCGGAAACGACGGTGCCGACCGAGTTTTCCAGCGAGCCGTTTTTCCGCAGCGCGAATTTCAGCGGAAGCGTCAGACGGATATGCAGTTCTTCCATCGTAACCGCCGTTTCTTCGCTGTTCGCGTCAATGCTCAGCAGCGCGCGGACGAATCCGCCGACGAAGCGGCGGATGTAATACACGTAAAAGGTGGCGATTCCGACGCCGAGTAAGATCGCCCAGAGGATCTGCTGTACGCTTTCCACGTCAGCGGATCTCCGTCTTGCCGCCCATGTAGGGCTGCAGGACTTTCGGGATGCGGATGCTTCCGTCGGGCTGCATATTATTCTCCAAGAACGCGATCAGCATACGGGGCGGAGCGACCACGGTGTTGTTGAGGGTGTGGGGGAGGTACTTTCCGTCTTTGCCGCTCACTCTCATCTTGAGGCGTCTTGCCTGCGCGTCGCCGAGGTTCGAGCAGCTGCCGACCTCGAAATATTTCTTCTGTCTGGGAGACCACGCTTCCACGTCCACGGACTTGACCTTGAGGTCTGCGAGATCGCCGGAGCAGCACTCCAGCGTGCGGACCGGAATATCCATCGAGCGGAACAGATCGACGGTGTTCTGCCAGAGCTTGTCAAACCACATCGGAGATTCCTCGGGTTTGCAGACGACGATCATTTCCTGCTTCTCGAACTGGTGGATACGGTAAACGCCGCGCTCCTCGATGCCGTGTGCGCCTTTTTCTTTGCGGAAGCAGGGAGAATAGCTGGTCAGCGTCAGCGGGAGCTGTTTCTCGTCGATGATCTGGTCGATGAATTTACCGATCATCGAGTGTTCGGAAGTTCCGATCAGATACAGGTCTTCGCCCTCGATCTTATACATCATGGCGTCCATTTCGGCAAAGCTCATAACGCCGTTGACGACTGCGGAACGGATCATGAACGGCGGGATGCAGTAAGTGAATCCTCTGTCGATCATGAAATCTCTCGCGTAAGCGGTCATGGCGGAATGCAGTCTTGCGATATCGCCCATCAGGTAATAGAAACCGTTGCCTGCCACTCTGCCGGCGGCGTCGAGGTCGATGCCGTTGAATTTTTCCATGATTTCGGTGTGGTAGGGGATCTCAAAGTCCGGAACGACGGGCTCGCCGTAACGTTTGACCTCGACGTTCTCGCTGTCGTCCTTGCCGATCGGAACGGAAGGATCGATGATGTTCGGAATGACCATCATGTCTGCGAGCAGTTTTTCTTCGACTTCCTTTTCTTCCGCGGAAAGCGCGTCGATGCGGGAGCCGAGCGAAGCGATCTCCTGCTTGAGTTTCTCCGCCTCTTCCTTTTTGCCCTGTCCCATCAGTTTGCCGATGTCCTTGGAGCCGCTGTTTCTCTGCGAACGCAGCGCTTCGACTTCGCCTTTGATGGCGCGGTTGCGTGCGTCGAGTTCCAGCACTTCATCTACGAGCGGAAGTTTGGCGTCCTGGAATTTGTTTTTGATGTTCTGCCGAACGACGTCGGGATTTTCTCTTAAAAATTTCAGATCGATCATAGTTTTTCTATCTCCTAATCAATAATAATTCAGTCTTGCGTTTCTTCCTCGAAGAAATCGTTTCCGCACAGGGACTTGATGAGCGCTTCCAGATCGCCGGAAGACGCAAACGACAGCACGAGTATGCCGGAGCCGTTCTTCTCTCTGCGAATGGCGGCTTTGCGTCCCGCCGACTTGCCGATGAGACGTTCCAACCGGCGATAATATTCTTTCTCCACAGGCGATTCGGCGGCTTTGACGATCGGAGCGTTCCCGTAATTCTTGACGAACTGTTCCGTCTGCCGCACCGACCAATCCTCTTTTGCAATGCGTTCCGCGACGGCAAGCAGTTCTCCCGCGTCGCATTTGTCGCAGAGCGGGACGAGCGTACGCGCGTGCCCGTAGGAGAGGGAGCCGTTTCGCACGATTGCCAGAACGGATTCCGGCAGCCGCAGGATGCGGAGGATATTCGTTACGTTCGCGCGGGATTTTCCGACGCGGGACGCGGCTTCTTCCTGCGTGAGTCCGAACCGTTCGATCAGATCGCGGTAGCCGAGCGCTTCTTCGACGGGATTTAAGTTTTCACGCTGTAAATTTTCAATGAGGGACAGCAGCGCCGCCTGCTCGTCGGAAAGTTCCCTGACGATCGCCGGGACGGCGGAAAGCCCCGCCATACGCGAAGCGCGCCAGCGGCGTTCGCCCGCGATGATCTCGTAATAGCCGTTTTCTTTGCGGCGGACGACGATCGGCTCGAGCAGACCGTGTTCCGAAATGGAATCCGCGAGTTCCGCAAGCGCCGTTTCGTCAAACTCTTTCCGCGCTTGCTTGCGGTTGGGCTCAATATCCGAAAGGGAAAGCCGGATCAACGAGCCGTCGGTCTGCAGGGTTTCTTCCGGTGTCGTGTCGTTGTCTTCCATCAGCGCGCCGAGACCGCGCCCTAAACCTTTTTTTGCCATGTTTCTCCTTTTACGACCGCTCGCAGCGGTCCATCAGTTCTTTGGTTACGGCGGCGTAAGCGGCCGCCCCTTTGCCGTTCTTGTCGTAGTCGATGACCGTCATTCCGTAACTCGGCGCTTCGCTGATACGGACGGAGCGCGGGATCGGGGTGCGGAAAATCTTTCCGGGGAAATATTTCTTGATCTCTTCGAGCACGCTGACCGTCAGATTCAGACGACCGTCAAACAGATTGACCAGCACGCCGACGAGTTCAAGGTCGGGGTTGGAGCGCTTGCGGATCTGTCGGATCGTCGCGGTCAGCTGGGAAAGTCCCTCGAGGGAATAGTATTCGCAGAGCAGCGGGATCACGACGCCGTCGGACGCGACCAGCGTATTGACCGTCAGCAGTCCGAGCGCAGGCGGGCAGTCGATGATGATGTAATCGTAATCGTCGCGGACGCTTTCCAACGCTTTGCGAAGCCGCGTTTCACGGCGCGGCTGATCGGCAAGTTCCAATTCCGCACCGACCAGATCGATCCCGGACGGCAGCAGAAACACACCCGACGCGGAGGTCGGAACGATGAGATCACGGATCTGCTTTTCTTCGATCAGAACGTCGTAGATCGTGCCCGTCAGTTCTTTTTTGCGCACGCCGAGTCCGCTCGTGGCGTTGCCCTGCGGATCGGAATCGACGAGCAGCACCTTTTTGCCCGCGCGGCCGAGGCAGGCGGCGATATTCACGGCGGAGGTCGTTTTGCCGACGCCGCCTTTCTGATTGGCAAAACACAGGATCTTGTAATTGTTCATGCTTTGTCATTCTCCATATCTATAATTATTCTTTTATATTATATCTTTTTCCCTTTCTTTTGTCAATAGAAAGAATGACAATAAAGTAAATTTTCCTGCGTTTCTTCTTGACAAGTGCCGGAGAATCGGCTAAAATGAGGGAAAAAGGAGGGGTTTTCGTGGAATGTAATCCGATTGCCGTGATCCGCACGGATTTTCCGTCCAAATTCGGAATTCCGCGTCAGAGCGGGATCCTTGAAATGCTGCCCGCCCGTATCGTCATGGAGCCGCCGTACCGCGATCCTTCCGCGTTTCGCGGTTTGGAAGGGTTTTCGCATTTGTGGCTGCTCTGGCAGTTTTCGGAGACGGAAAAGAAAGACGACGGAAGCTGGTCGCCGACGGTGCGCCCGCCGCGGCTCGGCGGTAATACCCGCATGGGCGTGTTTGCGACGCGTTCGCCCAACCGTCCCAACCCGATCGGGCTGTCTTTGGTCAAGTTCGTCGCGATCGACGGCTGCGATCTGATCGTCGCGGGTGCCGACCTGATGGACAAAACGCCCATCCTTGACATCAAACCCTACCTGCCTTTCGCGGACTGCCGCCCGGAAGCGACCGGCGGTTTTGCGGAGCCGCTGCGGGAGAACAAACTGCGCGTCGTGATTCCCGAACAGTATTCCGCCCTGCTGTCCTCGCCCGAAAAAGAGGCGCTGCCGCTGCTTTTGGCGGAAGATCCGCGCCCGCATTACCAGAACGATCCCGAGCGGGTGTACGGCTTTCCGTTTGCGGACGTGGAAGTGAAATTCCGCGTGGACGGGGAAGTGCTGACCGTGCTTTCGATCGAAAAACGACTTAAAACCGGAGGAAAACCATGCGCAAAGTAAGAATAACGGTCATAGAAAGCAACTGTCGCTGCGGATATTGCAAAGCGGGCGACGAATACGTCGTGGAAGACCTGTGCCCGCCGATGTGCCACGAACTTTGGAACGGAATTTATCCGATGGTGTACGCGCTGCAAAACGGAGCGTCTTTGGATTACGGCGATCAACGCGCCAAGTGCTTTGACGCGAAATGCCCGGACGAAAGCAGAGTCGTCGTTCACGGCGAACTCGCAGAAGAATAAAAAGCAAACCCACCGAAAAGGGCGTGCAAATTAGGGAGAGAGGGGCCCGGGGATCGGTCGATTTCGTAT
>JAGHTH010000216.1 GCA_018065365.1 Candidatus Coliplasma caballi | reverse complement strand
TAAACGGAAAAGGAGTAGCCCTTTTCAGGACTACTCCAAATCCAGTCTCAAAAAACATCCTTATCAACCCGTGTGGGTAGACAAAAGAGACTTTTTTGTTGGCAGGGGTAGATGGATTCGGACCATCGTATAAAGGAGTCAAAGTCCTTTGCCTTACCTCTTGGCGACACCCCTATAAACTTGACTGTACCATTATATTCATTTCCGCCCGGTTTGTCAAGGGTTTTCGGGCAAAAAGCGGCGAAAAAGCGCCCGTCAGCCGCAAAGAAAGTCCATGAGCGCGGGCAAAAGCCGCTCCGCGTCGGCACGTCCCGCCTCGTACAGCGCGAGCAATTTCTCCGGATCGCGTTCAAAACCGCCGACGGATCCGAATTCCGCCGGAGCGATCACGAACACCTTTCCGTCGCGCTCGTCTTCCCGCAGTTTCTGACGCAGCGCGTTGTACCGATTCGCCGCGTCGGCTTCCGTTTCGGCAAAATGCGGGTGCAGCAGACTGAACAGCCCGTGTTTCTTTCCGTGCGGCGTATGGGTAAAATCTTTCGGCGACGTCATCACGATCACGATCCGTTTTTCCGCAAGCGCTTCCGCCCACGAAACCGGAATGCTCTCGGCATACCCGCCGTCCAAAAGCGTTCTGCCGTCCAGCTTGACCGGGCGGGAAATGCCCCGCAAACTCGACGAAGCGACGCACGCTTTCTCCAAATCGGAACAGTTCGTGCGCTCAAAATAGACCTCTTCCCCGGTTTTCACGTCGGTTACGCCGATCGCGAAACGCCTTTCCGGATCTTTGACGCGCCCGCGGTCAAACGGGAACAGTTCGTACGCGTCCTCCACCAAAAAGCGAAAGCCCACGAATCCGCGGTCCCGGAACAGCGTCCGCCAGCCGAGGAACTTTTTATTGTCCAGACAGCCGATGTTGACGTTTGCCGTTCTGCCGATCACATCCGCCATATAGTTCAACCCGTTGAGCGAGCCGGAAGAAATGCCGGCGACGTTGCGGAAACGGATCCCGCGTTCCAGCAGCACGTCGCAGACGCCCGCCGTATAGACACCGCGAAAAGCCCCGCCCTCCAGCACCAGCGTGCCTTCGGACAGCGGAGCGTCGGGAGCGGTTCTGCAAACGGGCAGACGGGAAAGGTCTTTCATGCTTCCATCATCTTTCTCGCTTCGGCGCTCAATTCGTTCGAGCGGGAGGAAGCGACCTGTTCGGCGGGGATCACGCCTTTGACGGCGATCTCCACGCGGGTGGAACGAAACGGAAAGTTCTTTACGATCTTTTCGGTGTCCCGCACGGTAACGACCGCGATCGGAACGCCCGCTTTCTGCGCGATCATCATCACACCGTCGTGGAACGGCAGCATCTCGTCGGTCGGGTTGCGCGTTCCCTCGGGGTAAATGCCGACGGAAACCAGGTCGCGCTTCAGATAATCCGCCGCCGCGTTGATCGTGCGGATCGCGTTGCGCGGGTTTTCACGGTCGATCGAAAGGTAATTGCAATAGCGGATCCACCTGCCCACGATCGGCAATTTGAGGTTTCCTTTTTTGGAAACGAACGCCATGTCGTGTTCCCGGAACGCCAGAACGGTTACGAGCGGATCG
Organism: Candidatus Coliplasma caballi; assembly: GCA_018065365.1. GTDB lineage: Bacteria > Bacillota > Clostridia > Oscillospirales > CAG-382 > Coliplasma > Coliplasma caballi. The sequence continues at coordinate 7,143 of JAGHTH010000216.1, read as the reverse complement.
AAGTTGGAACGGTGATTCGAAACGAGCAGGAAACGTCCCTCCGGGAGCAGTTCCTTTCCCTCAACGACGAGTTTTGCGCGTGCAACGCCGCAGATCGCCTCGATCGTCCACACCAAAACCTTCCGCGCAAACGGATGATCGTTCTGCTCCGGCTCCTCTTTTCCGATAAAGCGGGAAAAGAGCCACAACACCAGCAGATACAACAGACAGATCCCGACGAACGCACCGAGCCACAGCCCGAGAAACAGTAAGATCAGCTTGCCGTTTCGGACGTCGGTACCCAAACAAAGCAGCGCGGAGATCACGGCTCCCGCGAGCGTAAACGAACGGATCAGCATACAAACACCCTCCGATTTTTTCCTGCTTCTATTATAGCCAAAACGAAACGCTTTGTCAATAGAAAAACCCGCGCGTCCGGTTGCGGAAGCGCGGGCAGATCGTCCGAAAACAATGTCAGTTGGGTTTCTTTTTCTCCAACTTTCTCTTTTTCCCGTCAGGCGTCTGAACGTAAGTGTTGTCCAACACCCCGCGGAACGCAGCACGGAACGCGACACGGTATTCCTCGCGCAGTTTTGCCTGTTCCTCTTTTTCTTCCGCCGTCAGCCCGCTCTCGCGTTCTTTGGCGGCAAGTTCGTTGATCCGTTTCAGGCGGATTTCCTGTTCAGTCATATCGTTGTTCCTCGATTTCGTAAATCAGATCGTGAAAATACAGTTTCGTTCCGACGTCGGTGCCGTCCGGCAGCAAGAACAGCGCCACGAACACCTCGCTGCCGTTCTCGTCCCGCAGGTTTGCGTATTCCCCGTCGATCGAAGCGACCGTGTAATGAATTTCCGGCATCCGTTTCCCCTTATTTCTTCCGCTTTTTCAAAAAGAACACGCCCGCCGCGGCAAGCAGCACCGCCGCCGCGCCGCCGACGATCCAACCGATCGGGAACGGCTTTTCGTTTTCCGGTTTGCCCGGAACGCTCGCTTCGCTTTCCGCCGTCGGCTCCGAAACGGGCTCCTCGCTGCTTTCCTCCGGCTCGGGATCGACCTCGTACGGAAGCAATTCGACCGTTCCTTTGTACTGCTCTCTCGAGAAATTCCGCACGCGGATCGCGAGGTCAAGGTCGAAATACAGTTTTTTGTCGTAAGGAACGATCAGCAAAAGCGCTTCTTTGATCTGCGCCGGATCGGTCTTGCCGTCAAACGCCGCCGACGCCTGCTCCGCTTTTCCGGAATAACGTGTGAAGCGTTCCTTTGCCGTCGCGATCAGAAGCTCGACCGCTTTTTTCTCGTCTGCCGTGAACGAAACGGGATCGTCCTCGTACAGCGCCGCGAGTTTTTCCGCGTAGCCGTGCAAAACGTACGCCGACCACTCGAAATAGGCAATGCCGTCGGCAAAGTTCTGCCTCGTCTGCAGCGTCTGCGCAATGATCTCTTTCTGTGAGAGCGACAGATAAGCGCCGCTTCCCATGACCAAGAACGAACGGTCGGTATCGTAAGCGGCAAATCGCTTGGTGGAATTTGCCATGATGCCCTCTCCGTAGGACATGGGATAAATGCCGTCCACGCTTCCGTCTTCCACCCACTTCTTGCCGTCCTGGAAATAAACGTCTTTCCCGGTATCGTCGGCAAGGCAGGCGGAAATATAGAGGTCGGGACGTTTTTCGCGGATCAGCGCGGAAAGCTCCGCCACGCGCGAAGAAATCAGGTCGCGCTTGAACTGCACCCACTCGTTCCAATGGTTTGCGGCGCGGAGTTTGGCTTTGATCTCCTCAAAATCGGCTTCCGAAAGCCCGGCTTTTTTCAAGAACAGGTTTTTGGTCGCGTCGTCGTACCCGTAATCCGTGGTGCCGTCAAAATACGGATAGCGGATGTAATCGTACTGGAAACCGTCGATGTCGTACCGCGTGATGATGTATTCCACGTAGTCTTTCAGGTACGCCATATACTCGTCGTTGGCGGGCGAATAGAATTTTTCGTTGCCGGCAGAAACCTTGTTCGGCGAAGCCAGCCAGTCGTTGTGCTTGTAATCTTTGGTCGGGCAGGAGAACACCGGCATCGAGACGATCAACTCGATCCCGTTCTTTTTGCATTCTTCCGCGTAAACGGCAAGCAGGTCGGCGTCTTTGACGTCAAGGCGTGTCGCAAACGGGAAACGCGCCGGCAGTTTTACGATCGTGTCGTACCCGTTCGAAATGCCGATGCAGACCTGATTGATATGCATTTCTTTCATCTTCGCGACGGTCGAAACCACTTGTTCGGCGGTCTTTTCGGTCGGAACGTACCAAACGCTGACGACGCTCGCTTTCGGTTTCTCGATCAACAGCAAACCGATGTCCTCGATCTGCTGCAATACTTCGTTGCGGCGTTCCAGCGTGTCGATGCCGTCCGCGGAGATCGCGTCCAGCGCGTCGTACGCACCCTTCGTGTCGATCAGCCGGAAATCCGCCTCGGCTTCGGCGATCCGCGCGCGCATCCGTTCTTTTTCGCTGGCGACGGTGTTCGCGAGCATTTCCGGCCCGTAATATACCTTGAAGCGCATCCCGGACAGCACGCATTTCGCGCCGACGATGCAGTACGTTTTCAAAAACCCGCGGTCTTCCGGCTCGATCGCCGAGATCACGAATCCTCCGTCCGGAACGGTATTGTCGTTGTCTCCCGCGGAAATGATGATTCCGTCGCGGTCCACGCAGACTTCGTACCCCCAGCCGTTCGTGCCGGTTTTCGTTCCGGCGCGGTTATAGACGATCAGCGTATTGTCGTACCGCACGCCGTTATATCCGGTAAACGCGTGGCTGACTTCGTAGAACGGATCGATCTCCTCTTTGGAGATCAGCACTCTCGAGCCGTAGGAATCAAACAGAATATGATCGCCGACGGCAATGCCTTCCATCAGTTTCTTCACGTCGTCCGCGACCGAAGAAAAGACAAAACCGCCGTCCGGAATGGCAAGATTGCGTCCTCTGACGTCGCCGACGACGATCTTCCCCGTTACGATGCCGTTTTCGTCAACGAGGATATTATACCCCCACTCGTTCTGTTCCGTGGAGGCGCGCCCGATATAGACGCAGGTGGTGTTCTCCCAACGGGTACCGTTGACAGAGTCGATATGCACGATCAAGGTATCACTCTCCTCACTTTCTTCCGCCACGACGGGAAACGCCGCAAACAGCGCGGCAATTACCAAGAACAACGCGGTCAGCCGAATGGTTTTCATAAAAATCTCTCCTTTATTCCGCGGGAGCGAGCCCCTTTGCTACCGCAAGGTCTTTCCGCACATAGACGGAATGCATCGCGTATTGCAGATCGTCTTTCCAAAGATGATATTCCGGCACGCGCAGAACGCAGACGTAATGGCTGCGGAACACGTCGCCGTACTGAGGGAACAGCACGCCGAGCTGAACTTTATCGAGCGTAACGGAGGGAAGCCCCGCTTCTTCCCACGCGGCAAGCGTCCGCGCGGTCTCCTCGTCCGTCGGGATGCGGTGGGAAGCAAAGGTCTGCTTTTCTTCCCCGCCGTTCATATTGATGACGATATTGCGGTCGTAATAGGCGTTGATCGCCACGCCGTTCACGGTCTGGTTGACGTTCATATAGGTGTTGCCGTCGTCGCCGAGATCGAGTTTCCATCTTACCGCGATCCCGTATTCCGCCAACCCGTGTTCATCAAGATACGCCGAAACGTCGGCGGCATACCCGTACGGGAACCACACTTCGTTCCGCGCCGCGACGAAACTCCAATACAGCGACACGCAGACGAACAGCACCGAATAGCACACGGCGACGTTCTTCGCAAACACACGAAACGCCGTCTTCGGCTCCGTTTCCGGTTTGTCCCGCTCGTTCTCAACGCTGACCCACGCCCAGAACACCAAAAACTGGAACAGCACGTCCACGTGCTGCAAATAAAAGTACACGATTCCCGAAAACACCGCAAACAGCGTAAACGGCAACACGAACAACGAAAACGTGCGGCACCGTTTCGCGTAATGCAGGATCAAAAGCAGGAAAAACGCGCCCAGCGCACAGCCGATCGCCAACCGGACGGGCGAGAACGACACGTAGCGCAGTTCGTTGTAATCTTTCAGACAGGAATAGCAGGTCGCGTCCGCCAAAGAGCCGGTAAACATATAGAGCAGCCGGAGCCAGACCGGATTGCCGTTCATCCCGTAACTCGCCGCGAAGGTGTCCTCGTGCGGAAAGATCGCCGTAATGTTGACGAGTGCAAACGCGAGCAGCGCCGCGAACGCCCACAGCCGTCTGCCCGAGAACAGATCCCGGAAGAACGCGCCCGGCTTTTTTCCGGCGGCGATCCCGACGATCCACGCGAGCGTGATCCCGCCTGCCAGCAGGATGCCGTACGCGCTCGAAGCGCAGCAGAGCATCAGCGAAAGCACGGTGCGGAACGGTTTTTCGTCTTTCTCTTTCCAGAACGACGCCGTAAGCAGCAGCCCGAGCAGCAAAAGCGAATACGGACGGCAGATCACGCCGTGCTGGTAGAACGCGAAATACGTAAACGGAAGCGCGATCCGCAGAATACGCGGGAACGGCGAGCGAAACAGCAATACCGCGATCGCGGCGCCGTTGATGACGACGGTCAGCAGCTTCAAGGTCAGTTCAAACGGCGCGCCCGCTTTCGCAAACGGCGCCAGAATGCAGAACCAGAGCGGCGGGTGTCCTTCGTAGTGCGGGATCACGGTCAGAATGTCTTTCCACGATCCGTCCCGCGCGATCAGCCACGCCTGCGCCTCGTCGTACCACGGCTCGTGATAGCACAGAATGAGTCCGAGCAGCGCGAGATAAACGGCAAGCGTGATCCATTCGATGACTTTGCTTTCCGCGCCGTCAAACGCCCGGTACGCGTCCCCGATTTTCCGCCAAAAACGCTTCATATAGAATACCTCATTGCAGGAAGAACAGCTCACGCAGGCGGTCTTCTTTGAGTCCGTTGTACTGCGCCGCGCCGTAGAGCGACAGGATCGACTGCGCCTCGCCGGAAAGTTCCTCTTTCCGCCCGGTAAACCTTACGCCGTCGTCCGAGAAGAAATTCCGCGTTACGACGGGGAGTTGTTTTTCCGCGTCGCATAAGAATTTCTGGAAGCCGGTTTTCGGGAAGCCGATCACGTCCAATAATTCGGAAGAAAGGTAGTTCACGGAGAAGTTTTCCGTCCCTTCCTCAATGTCGTAATTTGCCCAGATCACGTAGGGAACGGTGTACAGGCAGACCGACTCGCTCTGCGAAAGTTCTCCCGTGGACTTTCCGAAAACGGCACGGTAGAATTCTTCCGTCAGCTTCGGCTGATGAGCGCCGAACATCACGACCACGACCGGTTCTTCCCGCTCTTCAAAATACGCGATCAGCTCGGAAAAGGCGCGGTCGCTTTCTCTCGCGAGCGAAAGGTACATATCGGCGCTTTCAAACCTGCCGGCAAGATCGCCCGCAAGCGAAACCGTGCGCTCCAGCCCGTTCCAATTCGGCGTGTAACCGCCGTGATTCTGCATCGTTACGTTGAACAGGAACAACGGTTTTTCGCCGTTTTCGGAAGCGAGGTGCCTCTCGTACGCGGCGATCACGTTCTCGTAATCCGATTCGTCGCTGCAATAGTCGCGGATATAGGAGATATTTTCAAAATCTTCGATAAAATGCTGCTCGTCAAAACGATACCGCTCGTACACGGCGACACGGTTCCACCCCGACGCGTAGTACGGGTGCATCGCGATGTTGTAATAACCGAGATCGGCAAGCTGCCCGGGCAGCGAATAATCGCCGTCGCGGGTAAACATCTGGAACGCTACCGTCCCGACCGGCAAAAACGAGATCGAGTTCCCGGTCAGAAATTCAAATTCGGTGTTCGCGGTATGCCCGCCAAGCACCGAAACATAGGCGTTGCCTTTGACCGTGTTTTCGGTCATCGAATACAAAAACGGCATACACGGCGCGTCCGTTTCAACGCCCAGCACCGAAAGATCGCAGAGCGATTCGTTCATGATCGCGATGATGTGCGGGCGCACGGGCTGCTTTGCCGGGACGGGATCGCTTTCGACCAACACCCCGAGTTCTTTCAGTTTTTCTTCGTAGCCGCCCGGCTTTTCGATCGAGGAGAAGCGAATATTGACGGTAAAATTCAGCACAACGCCGTTTTCGCGGGTGTTCCAGAGCGACGTCCAGAGTTTTCCCTCAAACCCCGTCCATTTCAAAAACGGCGAGCAGAAAAAGAACACGCCGTACCCGATACAGAGCGCTGCCGACAGGACGGAGATCCACCATCTCGGCGTCTGTCTTCCCTTTTCGCGCGGCAGAAGCGCGTACAGAACGATGTAAACGACCGCGACCGCCACACCCACCCATTGCGCAAAGGACGGCGTAAAGTCGTATTCGCCCATGACGCTCACGGCGGTGCTGATCCCCAGAATGTCCGACGGGAACGCCACGCGTCCGCGGAAGGCATAAAAATAACTGTCCACCAACCCGAAAACGACTGTAAACACGCTCATCGAAACGATCGCGGACGCCCTGCGGCGACCGATGACCAGAAAAACGAGCCACGCAAACAGATAGTACCAGACGAGGTTCAGGACAATTTCCAAAGGATTCCATAACGCACACCAGAACGGTACGAGCGTCAGGTTTCCGATCATATTTTCCACAACCAAAAAAGAGAGAAAAGGCCCGATGCACCAGAGCAGGATCGAAAGCCCCTTCGTGCGTTTCCCGCGGATCAGCGCGACTGCCGCTCCGACCGCCAGCGCCAGAGGAAGCGCCAAAAACCACTTCATGCGGTCGATCAGAAACAACAGAAAACACAAAATACCCGCGCAAGTCGGAATCAGGATGGCCTTTTTGCCGTCCGTCGTCTGCCACATCCCGCGCAGGAAATACGGTATGTACTTTCCTTTTTCGATTGTTCTTTCCAAAACAGAATTCATATCTTCCGCACTTTCCGAAAAAAACTTTATTCCATACGAATACAGGATATATTCTACCACAAACATCCGCGCTTGTCAAGAGAAGTCGAATCGAGACGAACGAAAGAGCGCAAAAGTCGAAAGTTTTTCCGGAAAAGGGGTTGACAAATCGGCAGGAATGTGCTAATATAATCAAGCTGTGAACGCCGGAGTGGCGGAATGGCAGACGCCGCGGACTTAAAATCCGATGA
>JAGHTH010000182.1 GCA_018065365.1 Candidatus Coliplasma caballi | reverse complement strand
TGGCGGTTACGGGCACGGCGCTGAAAATGATCAAGGGGCAGACTTTCGTTTCGCCCGACCTGCTGATCGACGGGCTGCTTCCCGAATTGCAGAAGTACGCGGACACGGTCTGCGGGTTTTCCGTCGCGCCGACGTTCGTTCTGAACGCGCTGGTCGGGTTGGACCTCGCGCTGTGGATCCTGTACGCGAAAGAGAACGGCATTTCGTCGTTCGACGGCATCGTTCCGGACTACGCGAAAGCGGCGCTGTCCTGCCGGCACGAAACGCTGGCGCACATTCCGCTGATCTCTTACGCCGTGGACGAGCCGCAGATCAAACGCATTCTCGATTCCGGCACCGCGATCCTGAAAATCAAGATCGGAAAGGCGGTCCCCGGCGTTTCCTCGCGCGAGGAAGATATGAAAGCGATGGTCGAATGGGACATCGCGCGATTGAAACAGATCCACGAACTCGCGAAACGGTACGAAACGCCGCTGTCGAAAGACGGGAACGTGCTGTATTACCTCGACGCGAACGGCAGATACGGCGACAAGTCGCTGGTGGAGAAATTGCTTTACGCCGCGGACGAAATGGGGGCGCTTCCCCGCGTCGCGTTATTGGAGGAGCCGCTCGCACCGGACGACGAAAGTTTCGTGGGCGATCTTCCGGTCTGCGTCAACGCCGACGAGACGGCGCATTCGCTCGCGGACGTCAAAAAACGGCTGGCGCTCGGTTACAGGGCGGTGGCGCTCAAGCCGATCGCGAAAACGCTGTCGGTGTCGTTCCGCATGGCTGCCGCGATCCACGAGGCAGGCGGGCAGGCGCTCTGCGCCGATCTGACCGTCAATCCGTTTTTGGCGGAATGGAACAAACGGTTTGCCTCGCGCATCCGTCCGCTTTCCCCGATGAAAGTCGGCTGCGTGGAGGTCAACGGCGACCAGAATTACCTGCATTGGAACGAGCTGCACGATCTGCTTCCCGCCGGAATGGAGCGGCAGGACGAAGAAAACGGCGGGTTTGCGCTCGGAAAAGACCGCTACGGAAACAACGACCCGATCTTTGAAACGAACGGGTATTTGCAATATTTCAAACAGAACTGAAAGGATATCCCGAACATGGAAAAAATTGCTTTGATCATGAATCCCGGCACGCGCGATATGGTCATCAACCAAAAGACGATCGACCGTCTCTCGAAAATCGGAGAGGTCGTCATCAACGAGGGCGGCACCGATCCCGAAACCGTCAAAAAAGTCATGAAGGACGCGACGATCTGCGTTACTTCGTGGGGGAACAACCCCGTGGACGCGGACATTCTTTCCGTCTGCCCGGATCTGAAACTGCTGGTACACGCGGCGGGCAGCGTTAAGCCCGTCGTTTCCGACGATCTCTGGAAAAAGGGCGTGCGCGTTTCTTCGAGCGCTCCCATGCTTTCGATGGGCGTGTCCGAGACGGCGCTCGGGTTTACGATCTCCGCGTCGAAGAATTTTTACGCGCTCAACGATTCTTTGCATCACGGCGGCTGGGCGGAGGGCAAAGAGAACATCCGCGAACTTTACGAACTGACGGTCGGCGTGATCAGCGGCGGCTGGGCAGGCAGACATTACATCGAACTGTTGAAGCCGTTCCAGGTCGATATTCTGCTGTACGATCCTTTCATCAGTGAAGAAAAAGCGAAAGAAATGTGTTGCAGAATGGCGACGTTTGAGGAAGTGCTGGAGCAATCGGACATCATTTCGATCCACGCGCCGTCCATTCCCGAAACGTTCCACCTGTTCAACAAGGACACGCTGGCAAAGATGAAGAAAGACGCCGTGCTGATCAACACCGCGCGCGGCTCGATCATCGACGAGCAGGCGCTCTACGAACACATGAAAGCGGGCAACCTCAAATACGCCTGCCTCGACGTGTACGATCCCGAGCCGCCGGCAGCCGACAACCCGCTGCGCACGCTGCCGAACGTCATCATGACGCCGCACCTTGCCGGACTTGCGAACAACGGGCTCAAGAAGATCGGGCAGCACGTCTGCGAGGAGATCGAAAAGTTTTTGGCGGGAGAAAAGATGCTCGCCGAAGTTACCGAGGATATGCTTGCGAAAATGGCGTAAAAAATTCGGCACTTGACAGTTTCTTTTTGATGTGATACAATGTTTTTGCAACAAAAAAGAAAAAAGATTCGAAATTGACAGGAGGATTCGGGAGTAAGGATTGTAATCAAAGCGGCGCGGCACTTCCCGAGGGCGCGAAATTCTGCGGTTCTTGCGGAAAACCCGTCATTCGTGTGACCGAAGAAAAGAAAGAACCGACGGTCGAAGAAAAGGAAGAACGAATCGTTCCGGGAGAGGATTTCTTTGAGAGAGTTGAGAAAGCTCCCGTGATCGCACCCGCCCCGGAAAAGCCCGCGGAGAAAGCTCCTGCCGAGGAGCCGAAGCAGGACGGAAAGCCGAAATACGAGCCGACGGATTTTGAAAAACCGGCACCCGAAAGCCAACCTGCCCCGCAGATGAATTATCAGCCGATTTACGGCATTCCCACACCGCCGCCTCCGAAGCCGAAGACGCCCGGAAAAGGGTTTGCTATCGCGGCGATGGTTTTGGGCATTATCGGACTTGCCCGGTATATCAGCGGGCCGATCGCGTTGGCGTATGTGGATTTCTCCGTTTTCCTTTTCCCGCTTTTGGCGCTGGTTTTCGGCTGTGTGGCGAGAGGAAAGGGCTGCCGCGGCATGAGCACGGCGGGCATCGTAATGGGCATTATCGGGCTTGTGCTGTTTGCCGCCGGCATCTGCTTGAACATCTTTTACCCGGATTGGATCGACGACCTGTATATCGCGATCTACGGCGAACCGTTTTACTTTGACGGTTTTGAGGAAGAAGAGCTGGTACGCGGATTGTCCCGGTTGTTCTAAAAGAAAGTATGAAAACACCTGCTTTGGAAGAATGCTACGGGTGGATAAGGCAGTTTTTGCGTAAAAAAGTACCTGCTGAGAAGGAACTTGAAAATCCTTTTCAGCAGGTTTTCTTTATTATTATGCGTCTCATACCGTTGCAAG
>JAGHTH010000130.1 GCA_018065365.1 Candidatus Coliplasma caballi | reverse complement strand
TTTGAAAAGAAGCAGAAAAAGAAACAAAAAGAGAAGAAACTTTAGAAAGGAAAAATGTAGTCATCACACTTTGATTGAAAGTGGATAACTACATTATACGTAACAAAATGAATCCGAACCAAAGACCTCACAGCAGGGACAAAAAAGTCGGCTCCGGCTCCGCCGGGCTCGGCAAAGGCAACAAAGTCGGTTCTTCCGGCCCGCTCGGCAACGGCGGGCGCGGGCAGAACAGCGGCAACCGCGGAAACGGGTTGGGCGATCTCGGCAACCTGTTGGGCGGCGGCTCGCAGAAGTCCATCCTCTCCTCCCTGTTGGGCGGAAAACTTTCTTTGAAAAAAATCTTAATCATCATCGCGGTCATCGTCGTGTTGGTCATCGTGCTGCGCAGCTGCGGTGTCCTTGACCTCGGCGGAATCATCGGCGGAGGCGGCGAAAACACCCCCGAAGTTTCGGTCGATGAACAATACGCCGACGATCCCAACACCGCACTCAACCGCAGCGTGTCTTCCAAAGCCCGCGACAAATACGTAACCCCCGTCGGCAACGGTCAAGACACGTTCACGATCATGATCTATATGTGCGGCACCGACCTGGAATCCAAATACGGCATGGCAACGAGCGATTTACAGGAAATGATGCGCGCGACGATTTCCGACAAGGTCAACATCATCGTCGAGACCGGCGGCTGCTCGAAATGGAAGACCTCCAAAATTTCCAACACGACGCGCCAGATCTACAAGGTTACGACGAACAATTTGGACGTCGTCAAAGAGAACGCCGGCACCGGCTCGATGACCGATCCCAATAACCTCGCGGATTTCATTCAATACTGCAAAAAGAATTACACGGCGGATCGCTATGCTTTGATCTTCTGGGATCACGGCGGCGGAACGCTTTCCGGCTACGGCTACGACGAAAAATATCCCGACAAGTCCTCCATGACGCTTGCAAAGATCGACGACGCGCTCTCGAAAGGCAATGTCAAGTTCGATTTCATCGGCTTCGACGCCTGCCTGATGGCAACGCTCGAAAACGCGCTGGTCTGCGAGAAATACGCCGACTATCTGCTCGCTTCCGAGGAGACCGAGCCCGGCACCGGCTGGTACTACACCCGCTGGCTGACCGAACTCTCAAAGAATACCTCCAAGCCCACGCTCGACATCGCAAAGACGATCGTGGACGATTTCGTTTCCTCCTCCAAGTCCGCGGCGTCGAACGCACAGGTTACGCTGTCGCTCGTTGACCTTGCGGAACTGCACGGAACGCTTCCGAAGACGTTCTCCGACTTTGCGGAATCGACGAACGAACTCATCCGTTCCGACGACAACGGCTATCAGCAGGTTTCGACCGCGCGCGCCGGCGTCCGTCAGTTCGCGCAGAGTTCCAAAATCAACCAGGTCGATCTGATCGACCTTGCGACGCGCATCGGCACGAGCGAATCGAAAGACCTCGCGAAAGTGCTCAAAGACGCCGTCAAGTACAACCGCACCACCATCACGCGGTCCTACGGCATCAGCGTTTATTTCCCCTATGAAAACACCAAGAGTGTCAACAGCGCCGTCGCTTCCTACAAGGAACTCGGCATCGACAGCGAATATACCGACTGTATCAAATCGTTCGCAAGCTTGGGCTTGGGCGGACAGGTAACGGCGGCAGCGTCGCAGACGTCCTCGTCTTCCGGCGATCTTCTGTCCGGCATCCTGTCGTCGTTCGCGGGCGGAAATTCCTCGACCTCTCCGCTGTCTCTGCTGTCCGGCGTGTTCGGCAGCGGCAGTTCGGCTTCCTCGGGCTTCTCGGTCGATCCCTCGACCATTCTCGGACTGCTCGGCAGCTTCTCCGGAAAATCCATGCCCGCCGGTCTGGAATGGGTGGACACCGACCTGGTCGCCGACCGCGCAAGCGACATCGCGGCGAACTTCCTCGACGCGTCCCACATCAAAATGACCGACAAGAACGGCACCCCCGTCCTCACTCTGACCGACGACGAATGGGCGCTGATCCAAACCGTCGAGCTCAACGTGTTCGCCAAAGACGGAAACGGCTATATCGACCTCGGCTACGACAACACCTTTGCGTTTGACGACGACGGCGACCTGCTTCTGACCTACGACGGAACGTGGCTGACGCTGGACGGACACGTCTGCGCGTACTACCTCGTTTCCGACACGGAAGAAGACGACGGCTCCTACACCACGGTCGGCAGGATCCCGGCGCAGCTCAACGGCACGACGGTCGATCTGCAGGTGGTGTTCGACAAGAAGAATCCCTACGGAACGGTCATTGGCGCGTACCCGACCTATTCGGACGGCACCGAGGTGCAGGCAAAGGGTATGATCGAAGTGAAAGCAGGCGACCGGATCCAACTTCTCTGCGATTACTACAACGCCGACGGCTCCTATAACGCAAGCTATACGTTGGGAGACGCGTTCAAGGTCGGCGCAAACGGTCTGAAACTCGAAAACCTCAAAGTTGACGCCGAGGGCTTCAGCGTAACCTACCGTCTGACCGA
>JAGHTH010000038.1 GCA_018065365.1 Candidatus Coliplasma caballi | reverse complement strand
AAAACCGAAAACGATTCGCTCGTCTTGACTTTTCTTCCATAATATGTTATATTGTACCCAAAGAGAATACCGAAAGGGGACACACCATGAAACGCCACCTTGCCCTGTTGCTTACGCTGCTTCTGCTCGCGAGCGTTCTGCTCACCGCCTGCGGCGAAAACAACCCCGCGACAACAAGCTCCGAAGGAGAGGGATCCGAAATGACCGACGAAACACCGAAACCTGTCGAAAAAGCCAAAAACTATTGGTCTGACGTCTGCAAAGACGAGTCCGCGGGACTTTCTTCCGCGTCCGACGTTTACGGCTTGAAGATCTACGAGAACGGCGCCGAAGCCGAAGACGCGGCTGCGTCCGATTCCAACGACGTGCGCCTGCTCCTTGCCAGCGAAAACGCCACCCGATTCGTCAACTACGCCGAGGGCTACGCCCTGACGCTGCCCGGGAACGCCGTCGAGGCGGATCTTTCGCTGGGCGGCCTGCGCTCCGTCCTCAAAGGCGAGGGCTGGCAGGTAACGCTGACCTACGAGAATCAGAACCCCTACGGCAAACAGCAGGACGGTTCGATCTCCAAAGACGGCTTTGATCTTTACATGGAAGAATGGTTCGAACGCCAGCTCATCAACACGAACTACCTCACGGCGAACAAGATCATCCGCACCCGTCCGCTCTCCGAGGTCGTCATCGGCAACTTCACGGTCAAGGAATACTGCATGCAGATCAACCTTGCCGCGAAAATGGACTACCAGCGCTACAACCTCGCGGTCATCCGTCCGACGAACACCTACAACTATTTCTATTTCCTGCTGTTCAAGACGGAAAACAATCTATTGGACGAATTCGACGCGATGCTGACCTCGTTCTGCGAGATCGAAAAGAAAGGCAAACCCACCGGCACGATCAAATCCTACCACCTCAAAGAAAACCCCGCGTGGAACGCCGAAACGAAAGCGTATTTCCAAAAGCTCGTGAACCAAACGAACGTCGGTTTCGGCCCGTTCCCGGAGGGACACGATGGCGAATACGCCGATTGGCTGTTCTCCGAGGAAGGCATCGGCAAACCCGACGTCTACATGACCTATCAGCACATGGGCTGGGGATCCGCCGACGCGGACTTTTCGGATAGTTTTGTGCGCGCGGCAAAGTACGCGGGCGGCGACGGCTTCAACGGAAAGCCGATCTTCAACCTGACCTACCAATTCACTTACAGCAACAACGGCTTGGGCGGTTACACCCCCGTGTTCGACATCCTGCGCACCAAAAAAGACGATTATTTCCGCTCGCTCGCGAAAGCGATCAAGAATTACGGCCACCCCGTTCTGTTCCGTCTGAACAACGAGATGAACACCGACTGGACGGACTACTGCGGCATGATGACGCTGATGGATCCCGACAACTTCGTGAACTCCTGGCGCAGAATGTACGACATCTTCACCGAGGAGGGCGTGGACAACTGCATCTGGATCTTCAACCCGATCTCGACCTCCTGCCCGTACAGCAACTGGGGCGACGCGATGTGCTATATGCCGGGCGAAGACTACGTGCAGATGCTCGGTCTGACCAACTACCAGATGAACAACGGCACGACCAACGCCGCTCCCCCGTCTTTCAAGGCGATGTACACCGAAACGGCTTCCAAGATGCTGCCGTGGTTTGACGAGTACCCGTGGATCATCGGCGAATTCGCCTGCGGTGCCGGCTCGCTCGGTTACTACGATTGGGGCAAAAACGCCTACGTCCGCACCGTGCAGGGCAGAAACGCCGCTTTGCAGACCGCTTGGGTACGCGGCATGATCGACTGCTTCGACAACAACCAGAAAGACGGCTACGATTTCTGCAAGCGCATCAAGGTGGCGATCTGGTTCTCCGCCAACGACTACGCGATCATCGACGCCGGCGGCAGCGAGTACGAGTGCATCAACTACTTGAAGCTCGACGAGGGCGTTTCGGAAACGATCGCGCTGCTCCGCGACTTTATGAAGAAGTAAGGGTTTTGCGGAGAGACAAAATTTTTCTAAAAAAATTTTTTCTCCCCGCCCCCTCTTTTGAAAAACCTCCCGTATGGAATTGAAATTATTTCTCCCAAAATAAAGTTTTTTGAAAGGGTGCGGGGAAACTTTTTTACGAAAAAAGTTCCCCCGCGACAATGAGATTGATATGAAAAAGTTCTCTTTGTTCCTCGCGTTCGCGATGCTTCTGCCGCTGTTCTGTTTCACGCCGGCGGCGGTATCCGCGGAGGGCGAAACGGTGTCGTTCAAAGTCAAAGCAACGGCTCTGAACACCAAATTCACCTCCGGCATCACGGTCTACACCGCAGAAGACGCCGACAAGCGGCTGACCGCGATCGAATACAATTTCCCGGGCGCGTCGCTGCTGATCTTCTCGGCGGACGGGCGTCTGATCGAAGCGGGCGGCGGGTTGCTCGCCAAAGAGGGCGCCTGCCAGGAAGCGGCGATCGTCCCGAAAGGCGGCTTCATGATCGCCTATTTCTCCCAGCCCGACCTGAACCGCACGAAAACGGTTGCCATGGAGGGCGCGATGCTGTACAACGCGACCATGGGCATCATCTACCCGATCAAGGGCTCGTTTAACAAAGAGACGATGCAGATCGAAATCTCGTACGAAAAGCCCTCGACCACGATCGATCCCAACGCAACGAGCATCCTCTTTGTCGGCAACTCCTCGACCTATTTCTCCGGCACGCCGATCTTGTTCAAAGGGCTTTGCCAAGCCGCGGGGCTCAACGTCAGCGTGGACTACTGCACCTTCGGCTCCGCGTACCTCTCGGAGTTCGCCAACGAGCAGCACGAGCGCGGCAGAGCGTACCGCATGAAGCTCAAGAGCCGCAAGTACGATTACATCGTGTTCCAGGACGCCGCGGGCGCGGAGCTTGCCGACAGCGTAAAGTCGATGAAAACGCTGATGCCGCTGGCGGAAGCAAACGGCGCGATCCCGGTCTTCTACATGCGCTACTCGACCTACACCGACGAGGTACAGGGCAAGGCGCGGGTTGACCACTACTACGAAATTTACAACCGCCTGTGCGCAAACCACCGCGGGATCCTCGCGCCGTCCGCGTACTCGTGGTACGTCTGTATGCGCAAATACCCCGAGATCAACCTGATCGCCGACGACGGCGGCCACCACTCCAAAGCCGGCGCGTACATCATCGCCTGCTCTTGGCTCTACACCATTTTCGGCATCGACCCGCGCGGCAGTGCCTACACCGCGGACCTCGATCCGACGGTCGCTTCCGAACTGCAGGAATGCGCGGTGCTTTCCTGCGAAACGCCCTACGTTCACAACTCCGTGCGCGAGCAGAAGCTCCGCGTCGGCACAAAAATCTACAAAAACGTCGCGGCGGGCAAGCCGTACACCCGCACCGGCGACAAGTACGACGGCGGTTACACCTGGATCGACCAAAAGCTCGACGGCACCCCGATGGGCAAGCTGACCGACAACGTGATCGCCACCTCCGGCGGCGAAAACGCGATCGGCGCGGTCTCCGGCGGCAATTCCTCGGTCGTCATCGACCTCGGCTCCTACCACGAGATCTTCGGCGTCAGCACGGATCTTTGGGGCGGAAAATGGGGGATCGACGATCCGTCGAACGCGGTCGTCAAGGTCTCCGTTTCGAACAACGGCACCGATTTTACCGAGATCGGCACGCTTACGGGCGAGGTTTCCGACGCGGACGGCTGGAAGAAGAACACGCTCGGCATTCAGAACTTGCCCGTCTCCGACACCTCGGCAGACTCCGCCGAGAGCGCCCCGGAAGCGCAGGTCTTCGGCGGCAGATACGTCAAGCTGGACTACTCCGTCGGCGGCAAAGCCGTCTGGACGTCCGAGATCAGCGTCTTCGGCGAAGAAGCCGAGCAGCCCGCAGAGCCCGAGCCCGAACAAGAATCTTCCGGGCTTCCCGTCGGCGCGATCGTCGGCATCATCGCCGGCGCCGCCGTCCTCTTTGCCGCTGCCGCTGCCTTCCTCCTTCTGAAGAAGCGCAAGAAGTAATCATATTGCGACCATAATTGAAAATAACCCCATATTACGCTATATTGTTTATGTGCATCAATGGTTAGAAAAACCGTGCTTTTTGAAAGGAAGCTTTACCATGAAGTAGCAGATTTTGTCAGCAGTCTTGGTAATCGTGATGCTTCTGTCGGTTTTACCGATTTCGGCATTTGCAGCAGATGTATATGCCGATACGGTGGTGTACGGCACGATTCGTACCGCCGAAGAGGATAATCCTGTCGCCGAAGCTATTGCCATCAAGGACGGAAAGTTTAT
>JAGHTH010000052.1 GCA_018065365.1 Candidatus Coliplasma caballi | reverse complement strand
GCGTAGCGAAACAGTTCTTCGGTAATGTTTTCCGCGTCGTAACGGTTGAAGACGCGTACTTTTTCCAAAGCGGAAATATTCAAGAATTCGCGCAGTTCGGTCATCAAAGACTTTGCTTCGTTGGCGAATTCCGGTTTCTTTTCAACGAATATCCGATAAACCATTCTTATTCCTCCGACGCGTCCAGCGCGCGTTTTCCGATATCATGACGGCAGTAGGCGTTCTGGAAACCGATCCTTGCGACCTTTCGGTATGCGGACGTGATCGCTTCCCGCAGATCCTTTTCAACGGAAGTAACGCCGAGAACGCGCCCGCCGTCCGTGAAAAGTTTCTCTCCCGATTTCTTGGCTCCGGCGACAAACACGCTCGGCTTCAATTCTTCCGGCAGGGTGATCTCAAACCCTTTTTCGTATTTGCCCGGATACCCGTCGGAAGCGAGGATCACGCAGCAAGCGGATCCGGAAGAAAACTCAACTTCGGTTTCGCCGAGCGTTTCGTTCGTTACCGCCTGCATGACCGTCAGCAGATCACTTTTCAAAAGCGGAAGAACGACCTGCGTTTCGGGATCTCCGAAGCGACAGTTGTATTCAATGACTTTCGGGCCCTTGGGAGTGAGCATCAGACCGAAATAGAGGCATCCCTTGAACGTTCTGCCTTCCTTGTTCATCGCGCGGATCGTCGGAAGAAAGATTTTTTCCATATATTCCGCGGCAATGGCGGGGGTGTAATACGGGTTGGGCGCGACAGTCCCCATTCCGCCTGTATTCAGACCGGTATCTCCGTCTTTTGCGCGTTTGTGATCCATGGAAGAAACCATCGGAACGACGGTCTTTCCGTCCGTGAACGAGAGAACGGAAACTTCCGGTCCGGTCAAGAATTCTTCGATCACGATTTGCGCGCCGCTGTCTCCGAATTTCTTTTCTTCCATGATCGTTCGGACGGCTTCTTCCGCTTCTGCGCGCGTCTGCGCGATCAGAACGCCTTTTCCGAGTGCAAGACCGTCCGCTTTGATGACGATCGGAAGATCGGCGGTCTTCAAATAGCCGAGCGCCTTTTCGGGATCGTCAAAAACCTCGTATGCGGCGGTCGGGATGCCGTATTTTTTCATCAGGTTTTTGGAGAAAACTTTGCTTCCCTCGATGATCGCGGCGTTTTTACGCGGACCGAAACAGGGAATCCCTTTTTCTTCCAGCGCGTCAACACAGCCGAGAACGAGCGGATCGTCGGGTGCGACGATCGCGTAGTCAATCCGGTTTTCAACGGCAAACGAGGTAATCCCCGCAATGTCTTTTGCGCCGATCGGAACGCAGACCGCGTCGTCGGCGATCCCGCCGTTTCCGGGAAGCGCGTAAACGGTTTCGACCGAAGGATTCTCTTTGATCTTTTTGATGATCGCGTGTTCGCGACCGCCGGAACCTACGACCAGTATTTTCATATCCGAACTCCGAAAAATATCAATGATGGAAAAGTCTCATGCCCGTAAACGCCATCGCGATCCCGTATTGATCACAGCGATCGATGACGAGGTCGTCGCGGATCGATCCGCCGGGCTCTGCAATGTATTTTACACCACTTGCGTATGCTCTGTCAATATTATCAAAGAACGGGAAGAATGCGTCGGACCCGAGCGCAACGTCTTTCATGGTTGCGAGGTACGCTTTCTGTTCCTCATCGGTAAACGGATCCGGGCGGGAAGTGAAGTAATTCTGCCATACGCCCTCTGCGCAGACGTCTTCTTCGTTTTTGTTGATGTAACCGTCGATCACGTTGTCGCGCTCCGGTCTTCCGAGATCTTCACGGAACGGCAGGGAAAGCACTTTTTCGTGCTGGCGCAGGAACCAGGTGTTCGCTTTTCCGCCGGCAAGTCTCGTGCAGTGAATTCTGGACTGCTGACCTGCGCCGACGCCGATCGCCTGCCCGTCATACGCAAAGCAGACCGAGTTGGACTGCGTGTATTTCAGCGTGATTAAGGAGATGATCAGATCGCGTACCGCGCTTTCCGGGAGGTCTTTGTTCTTCGTCACAATGTTGGAGAGCAGTTCCTTGTTGATCTTGAAATTGTTTCTGCCCTGTTCAAAGGTGATTCCGAACACTTGCTTGTGTTCCTGTTCTTCCGGGATGAAATCGGGATCGATCTTGACGATGTTGTAATTCCCTTTGCGCTTCGTTTTCAGAATTTCGAGCGCTTCCGGCTCATATCCGGGTGCGATCACACCGTCGGAAACTTCACGTTTGATCATTTTCGCGGTCGTAACGTCGCATACGTCGGACAGCGCAACCCAATCTCCGAACGAACACATTCTGTCTGTTCCGCGCGCTCTTGCGTAAGCGCACGCGAGGGGGGAGTCATCCAGTCCTTCGACATCATCGACGAAGCAGGCCTTTTTCAGCTTTTCGGAAAGCTTGATGCCGACGGCCGCGGAAGTCGGGCTGACGTGTTTGAAAGAGGTTACGGCGGGAAGACCGAGCGCTTCTTTCAGTTCTTTGACGAGCTGCCAGGAGTTGAAAGCATCCAGAAAGTTGATATATCCGGGTCTTCCGTTCAGAATCTCGATTGGGAGATCGGATCCGTCCTGCATATAGATCTTTGCCGGCTTCTGATTGGGGTTGCATCCGTATTTCAATTCAAATTCTTTCATTGCTTCGTTTCTCCTTAATGATTTTTGTTGATCAGTCGGTTTTCTTCTTTTCCACTCTCGAGATCTACGTAGCGTACGTAAAGGGAAATGCGGTTGTTCTCATCCAGAGCGTTCCAGACTTTGTTTGCAAAAACGTCAATGTCGTTATCGGTCGCGACGCGTTCGGGCTCTCCCTGGAACGTCGGGATCGGATTGCCGTCGCAGACGTAGGTGTGCAGGAAATGACCGAGTCCGGCTTTGGAGGGATAGGAGAAGTCGTAACGCGCGCAGTCGCTTCCTTCCGCGTCAATGCTCTTGAGAATGTTCATCTTGTAGAAGAAATCGCCGTTTTCAAAAACCAACATACCGCTGATTCGGGGAGTAAAGTTCGGCGCGTCGGGCTCAAACGTTCTTGTCTTGAGCGCCTTGCAGAAACAGGAGCCGGCTTTCAGCGCGTCGTAAACGGTATCCGTCTGATTTCCGTTCGTAACGATCAGCTTGTTCTCATACCGGCGAATCGCCGCATAAATGATCAGCGAGGGATCCTGTACTTTGGATACGTCAAAAGGTTCGGTAAATACCTCTCCGTTTCTTTCGGTAAAGACACGGTTTCTCGAGTTTTCGCTGCGTCCCATGATAAAATACGCGGCGCAGGCGTGTTTTCCGTCGGGCGTTTTTCCGAGAATGATTCCTCTGCCCGGATAGGTGTTGCCGCGAAGCAGTTCGGTAATATCGTTGATCTTGTAAATATCCATTGTTTATACTTCCTTTCTGTTTTTGACGATCGAGGCGGAAACGAGTTCCGCGGCTTTGGGAAGAATTTTCCACTCTGCAAGTTGCATGACGCGCTTTTGCAAAGTTTCGGGAGTTTCGTTTTTTCGGATCGTAACCGCTTTCTGCAGAATGATTTCTCCTCCGTCCGGAACGGCGTTTACGAAATGAACGGTTGCGCCGGTTACTTTGACGCCTTTTTCCAAAGCGGCTTCGTGTACCTTCAATCCGTAAAACCCTTCTCCGCAAAACGACGGAATCAGGGAAGGATGCACGTTGATGATCCGCTTTTCAAAGCGCTCCGTAAACTTTTCGGAAAGGATCGCGAGAAATCCGGCGAGAATGATGAGATCGACTTTTTCTTCTTTCAGAACGGAAATCAGCTTTTCTTCAAATTTCTCACGACTTCCGCATTCGTTTTTCAGAATCACGCTTGTTTTGATATTCGATTTTTCTGCACGCTGAATAGCGTAGGCATCCGCTTTGTTGGAGATTACGATCCGGATCGTTCCGCTTTTCAGAATGCCGCTTTTTTCCGCGTCGATCAATGCCTGCAGCTTGGTACCGCCGCCCGAAACGAGAACGTCGATCCTTGCTTTTTCCCGATTCATTACAGTTCCTCCGTTCAGCGCAAGACGATTTTTTGATCCGACGAAACGATTTTTCCGATCGGATATGCGGCGATCCCGTTGTCTTTGAGAACGGAGAGGGACTTTTGTTCGTCTTCCGGGGATACGATGACCGTCATGCCGACGCCCATGTTGAACGTGTTGAACATATCGTGTTCGCTGATGTTTCCCGTTTTGGCGATCATGTCAAAGATCGGCAGAACGCGTACTTTTGCTTTGTCGATTTCGGCGCAGAGCCCTTCCGGAATGCTGCGCGGGATGTTTTCGTAAAAACCGCCGCCCGTGATGTGCGAGATCGCTTTGACACGGACGTTTTCAAGCAGAGCGAGAACCGGTTTGACGTAAATCACGGTCGGTGTCAACAACGTTTCGCCCAACGATTTCCCGCCGAGTTCTTCGCGCGGGGAAGTCAGATCCGCCTTTTCAACGTCGAATACCTTGCGGACGAGAGAAAACCCGTTCGAATGTACTCCGCTGGAAGGGAGCGCGATCACGACGTCGCCTTCTTTCATGGTCGTGTGATCGATGATTTTGTTTTTATCGACGATCCCGGTACAATATCCCGCGAGGTCGTATTCGTCCTCGGGGTAGAAGCCGGGCATTTCCGCGGTTTCGCCGCCGATCAACGCCGCTCCGGATTGAACGCAGCCGTCGCAAACGCCTTTGACGATGTCCGCAATCCGTTCCGGGACGTTTTTCCCGCAAGCAATGTAATCGAGGAAGAACAGCGGTTTTGCTCCGCAGCAGATGACGTCATTGACGCACATTGCCACGCAGTCGATCCCGACCGTATCGTGCTTGTCCATCAAAAACGCCAGCTTGAGTTTCGTCCCGACACCGTCCGTACCGGAAACCAATACCGGTTTCGTGATCCCGGTCAGATCCGGCTCAAAAAGACCGCCGAACCCACCGACGTCGGAGCAGACGCCCGGCGTAACGGTTTTGGAGATATGCCGTTTCATCAGTTCGACCGCACGGTATCCGGCGGTAATGTCCACACCGGCGGAAGCGTATGCTTTGGATTCAGAATTCTCGATCATCATTTACTCCTTTCCGTTCCAACAGTAAGTGCAGAGGTCGCACTCATTGAGCCCGATTGCTTTTATCACGTTCTCAATCGACTGAAATTCAAGGGAAGCAAAGTGGAATTTCTCGCAGATCGCCTCGCGGAGTTTTTTGCCTCTCTCGGTCTTTTCGTCGGAATATTCATTCAAATGAGTTAAACCTTCTTCGCCCTCGATCTCCAGAATGATCTTTCGCGCGATCAATTCCATATCGTTCGTATTCCGCGTAAAGTTCAGAAATTTGCACCCGTACATGATCGGCGGGCAGGCGGAGCGCATATGGACCGCCTTTGCACCGTTTTCATACAGGAAATCGACCGTTTCCTTGAGCTGCGTTCCTCGTACGATCGAATCGTCCACAAAAAGAAGCTCTTTTCCTTCGATCAGATCCTTGACGGGAATCTGCTTCATTTTTGCGACCTTGTCGCGAATGATCGGGTTGTCGGAAAGAAAACTCCGGGACCATGTAGGCGTGTATTTGATGAATGCGCGCGCGAATTTGCAGCCGCTCTTGTTGGAGTAACCGATCGCGTGCGGCGTTCCGGAATCGGGGACACCTCCGACGTAATCAATATTCAATTCCCGATGGTTCTGCTGATCTTTTTCCGCGAGAAGTTCGCCGTTGCGGTAGCGCATCGTTTCGACGTTGACGCCTTCGTAGGTGGTCGTCGGATATCCGTAATAGCTCCAGAGGAAAGAGCAGATCTTCTTTTTCTTTCCGGGCGCCTGAAGCTGCTTCATCTCCGTCGGGGAGAGTTCAACGATCTCGCCCGGACCGAGTTCCCTAACGAAGGTGTAGCCGATTTTTTCCGCTGCAAATGATTCAAAGGTTACGGCGTACCCGCTTTCGTTTTGGTAGATTTGCACGGGCAATCTGCCGAATCGGTCTCTTGCCGCGATGAGCGTACCCGTATCCGTCAGAATCAGAATGGAAGCGGTGCCTTTGATAGATTTCTGCGCGAAACGGATTCCTTCGTCAAAAGTCGTTTTCTGATCGATCAACGCCGCGAGGAGTTCTACTTCGTTGATCTTACCGCCCGTCATGGAATCAAAATGTCCGCCGGAAAAGGAAAGATACTGGCTGATCAGTTCCTCTCTGTTGTTGATCACCCCGATCATGCAGATCGCGTAAGTGCCGTGGTTGGAACGGATCAGCATCGGCTGCGGATCGCTGTCGCTGATACAGCCGATCGCGGACGTTCCTTTCATTTCTTCCGTAATGTTTTCAAATTTCGTCCGGAAAGGAGCGTTTTCGATGTGGTGGATCTTGCGCTGCAACCCGATTTCACGGTCGTAAGCGGCAAGTCCTCCGGACTTTGTGCCGAGATGCGAATGATAATCGACCCCGAAGAAGACGTCCGTCAGACATTCTTCTTTGGAGACGATGCCGAAAAATCCTCCCATTTTGCCCTCCAGGTCTTACGCAAAGAAGAGTTTGGAAAGCGTCATCGGTTCGATATACTTTCCGTTCTGATATACCCTCATATTTCCGGAAGCGATCTCGTCGATCAGCATGACGTTGCCGTCGGCATCGTATCCGAATTCAAATTTGATATCGTAAAGGACAAGACCTTTTTCGGCGAGGTCGTCCGCAACGATTCTGGTGATCTTCTGCGTCATGAGCTTGATATCGTCGTACTGCTTTTCCGTCATGACGTTCAGAGCAACGAGAGCGTCTTTCGTGACGAGCGGATCGCCCTTCGCGTCGTCTTTGAACGTGGTCTCGACGTATGCGGGGAGGTCGGCGCCTTCCGGGATGTAATCTCCGTAACGGCGGAAGAAGCTGCCGACCGCTTTATAACGGCAGATGACTTCAAGTCCTTTCCCGAACACTTTTGCGGGTTTCACTTCCATGGTCGTATCGGAAAGGTTGGCTTTCACATAATGCGTGCGGATGCCTGCCGCATTGACTTTTTCAAAGAAATAAACGGACATTCTTAAGTTCACGTCTCCGACGCCTTCGATTGTCAGACCGACCGAATTTTCGCCGGGATCAAACACACCGTCCTTGCCCGTGCAGTCATCCTTGAATTTGAGAAGATAATTGCCGTTGTCCAATGCAAAGACGTCTTTCGTTTTTCCGGTGTAAACAAGTTTCTTTTCCATGGTTGCTCCTCTTTTTGTGTGTGAATTTTATAATGTTGCCGCTATTTCAGCATCTTTTTTCAAAACGGTTTCCGCGTCCGCGACGCGCTTCTGATCCAGCTTCGCGGCGAGATCCGCGTCTTCGACCGCGAGAATCTGGGCGCAAAGCAAAGCGGCGTTGGCAGCTCCGTTTATCGCTACGGTCGCAACCGGAATTCCGGTGGGCATTTGTACCGTGGATAAAAGGGCGTCAACGCCGTCTGTGATACTCGATTTGCAGGGGATCCCGACAACGGGCAGGGTGGTATTGGCCGCAATGGCTCCGGCAAGATGCGCCGCCATTCCCGCAGCCGCAATGATTGCACCGAATCCGTTCTTTCTTGCCCCGGATGCAAATTCCGCGGCTTGTTTCGGCGTTCGATGCGCAGAGTAGATATGGACTTCGTAGGGGATCCCGAGATCCTTGAGCGTGTTGATCGCTTTCTGGACAACCGGCAGATCGCTGTCGCTGCCCATGACGATTCCGACTTTTTTCATGTCTGTCTCCTTTCAAAAACAA
Organism: Candidatus Coliplasma caballi; assembly: GCA_018065365.1. Classification (GTDB taxonomy): domain Bacteria; phylum Bacillota; class Clostridia; order Oscillospirales; family CAG-382; genus Coliplasma; species Coliplasma caballi. Next base: position 1,058 of record JAGHTH010000052.1, on the reverse strand, counting down.
AAAGAGCGCACTGAACCCTACGCGGTTCAAGTGTGCCCAGACGGTCGGCATGTATGGTTCTTTGCTCCTCCGTGGTGCTCCACGAGAATCCGTCAGTCGCAAAGGACTTTCTATATTGTCATTATATCAAACCGCCCGGCTCTTGTCAAGGTAAAAAACGTATTTTTTGCATTTTCTGCCAAACAACCTATTTTGCGTGATTTTTCTATTTTTCTTTTGTTCGTTCTGTCGAAAAGAAAGGGCAGACAGGGTTGCCTGTCTGCCCGCAGAATATCAAGCCGAAGCTTTTTGAGATTTGGTTAAGAAACGAATTACGAACAGCGTTCCGACGGTCAGCACCGTACCGGTCAGCAGCGTGATGATCGCGTTCTGAACGAAGCCCGCGATGATGTAGTTGACAAAGCTGACCGTCGCAACCGTGATCGCGTACGGAAGCTGGGTATTGACGTGATCGAGGTGGTTGGTTTGCGCACCGGCGGACGCCATGATTGTGGTATCCGAGAGCGGAGAGCAGTGGTCGCCGCAGACCGCGCCTGCCAAGCAAGCGGAGATACCGATGATGAGAAGTTCGGTCGAGGGCTCGAAAATCGCCGTAACGATCGGGATCAGAATGCCGAACGTACCCCAGGAGGTACCGGACGCGAACGCGAGCAGACAAGCGACTACGAAAATGACCGCGGGAAGCAGGTTGAACAGTCCCGCCGCGGCGCCGTTCATAAGATCGCGAACGAATACGTCCGCGCCGAGCTGGCTGGTCATGGTCTTCAGAGAAACTGCGAGCGTCAGAATGATGATCGGGGGAACCATTGCGGTAAAGCCCTTCGGGATGGATTCCATCGCGCCCTTGAAGGTGATAATACGTCTTGCGACGAGATAGATGACCGTGAAGACGAGGGAGATGATCGCGCCCCAAGGGAGTCCGATGAAGGCGTCGGTATTACCGAATGCCGCGATGAAATCCCACGCGCAATCGGTACCGCCCCACCAGTCCGTACCGAAGAAGCCGCCGACGTAAAGCATACCGAGCGTACAGGAAATGATTAAGAAAATGACGGGGA